>CAXTPJ010000330.1:0-2301 GCA_964245855.1 uncultured Ferruginibacter sp.
TGGCTGCATCTACCGTCTGCCATATCAAAACTTACATACCGGCAAACTATGATTCCGATTTTAGATTATCATCAAAGGGCTACTACCTACTTTCAACAGCAAAATGACGTCTGGCAATTCTTCTCAAACCATACACACAAAGAAGAGCAACTGAAACTGTTTAAGACAGACCTGCTTAAAAGCACATATAAGTTTGATGAAATTGCCCATGCCGACTTATATCAAAAAGTAAATACGGCAAAGGAAAAGCTCGGGCTTTCACTGCCCGTGGTGCTTTACCAGGCAGAAAACAATGAAGAGATTAATGCCACCATCGTGTATCTTAACAATGAAGCGCACATCGTTTTCAGTGGAAAAATTACCCAGCTTTTATCAGGCGATGAAATGCAGGCCATTATTGCCCATGAGCTGAGCCACATTCAATTATACACTCAACTTAATGGAGAGATTGAAGTTACAGACCGTATCATAACAGCAATCGCCAACCACCAGGGAAGTACCACCGCACATTATGAGACTGCCCGGCTATTCAAACTGTACACAGAAATTTTCTGCGACCGTGGAGCGTACGAGGTTACCCGTAATTATGCCGCCATTGTTTCATCATTGGTTAAAACATCTACCGGGTTGCTGAATGTAAACGCCGATAGCTATATAAAACAGGCTGAAGAAATATTTGCACTGGATGCAGAAACCAAAACTATCGGCCTTTCGCATCCGGAGAACTTTATCCGTGCCAGGGCAATCTGGTTGTGGCACACTAAAGGAAATGCAGCGGAACCGGTTATCCGGCAGATGATAGAAGGCAATACCAGTATTGATGAACTGGACTTATTTAAACAACAGCAAATCGCATCCGTTACTGAACAGTTAATTAAATTGCTGCTGACACCGCAATGGATGCAAACACCACAAACCATTTCACTCGGAAAAAAGTACTTTGGCACATTGCAACTGAATGATGCAATTGACAAAAAAAGCCTGGCTGTACAAATAGAAAATATGCCGGTTAATATTAAAGATTACCTCGCTTATATTTTATACGATTTTGCCACAACTGATAAAGAGCTGGAAGATGTACCTCTGGGTTATTGTTTTTCACTGGCGGATGAATATAAACTGGATAAATCTTTTGCCAATACCATAAAGAAAGAGCAAAAACTTACCGATAAAAAATTGAGTGTGCTAAAAAAACAAACACTGGAGGAATTTCAAAAACAACCTTTACAGTTGGTTTAAACTCAATCATCCTTTTAATTTGATCAACTACCTTAAGCTACCTGTCATGCCTACCAACACTACCTTTCAACAATATTTACAATCTGCTTTTACCAACAATACTTTATGGACAACTGATGAAGTAATTGAATTTGTATTGCCACTTTTTGAAGAAGTCCTTAGTTTTCATGAAAACGGCCAGGTAGGTTCTTTTGAAAAACCAGACACCATTTTCCTTACAGATAACCGGCTGGATATAGACGAGGCTTTTACACATAAACCAGTTGCAAATTTAGCAGCTGTAAAAAAGCTCTTGGAGTATGAACAGATCAATGGATATACCATTACTGAAAAAATACTGATTGATGAAGATATCAGTAAATCACAATCTGCCATCATTAATTTACAGGTGCAACCTAATCCTGCTGCAACATTAACACATCCTGCTTATCTACCAGGATATACCTGTTTTGAAATAAAAGTTGGACATCATGATGCACAGACAGATATATTTTGCCTCGGGTTGATTTTGGGCAGCGCTGTAATGGGCTTAGACCTGTACGACATGGAAGACCTCAATAAATTCGCTGTGTATAGAAACCAGCCAGCCGGGATAAATGTAAGGATGCACCCTACTGTTTGCGGATTGATAACAGAAATGACCGAATTGAACAGGAACCAGCGCAGCAGGGACTTACAAGACATTGTACAACGGCTGAAACATTACCGTGATTATGATCCGCAAAAAGAAACAGACCTTTCTGCATTAGCAGCTTTTCAAACTAAAAAGCCTGCCGACAGAAAAGCATTCATACTTTCTAAATTACGCAACAGGTTGTTTGATACCAGCCGCCGCAACAGGCTACTCTATTATAAACCAAACAACCGGTTTGTAAATTTAACTGTCAGCAGTGTACCAATGGTGTTGCACTATCAAAGTATCAATCCCCAATTATTATTTACCTGGAACAAAGAAATATCAACACACATCATCAAACAAAATGACATTTCGCTAAATAAATATTTACGGTTTGAAGATCATCCCTACCTGAATGCCCAACTCAACAGCATCCGTCAGAATGC
>CAXTPJ010000330.1:2311-4663 GCA_964245855.1 uncultured Ferruginibacter sp.
ATATAGCTAAAAGAAACAGGTGGTTGCATTTCTAAAAAGGCATAATCTGAAAGAAAATATATATGAAAGGATCCAAAGCCCTTTATTATTAATACCTGTAAAACTTGAAAGAAAAAAATCATTGAAGGAAGAGAGATTTTCACTGGAAATTATAGATAATGCAGCACTGATTAACCCGATATTAGCCAATCATCTGAAAGACCTGTATGGCATTGCATTGCCTGAAAGTATTGACTTTGATGAGGTAAGCATGCAGCAGTTCTTTGATATGCTGCAGGAAAAAATCAATGCTGCCAAACAGGGCGTAAAAATAACTTACATTGACAAACCAAGAATAAAGATCGTTCACAACATTGCAAGGCAAACGATCAATACCTACAGGAAAAGGCTGAAGCTAAAAGCCGGCCCTGCATTTCAACAGGTTGAATACAGTTACAGTAAAGACAATTATAAACCACTTGGCCTGGAGTTATTTAAACAAAAAATTAAACCGCAACAAAGCGGGCTGGAGTTCCTGCTAAGTAAAACCCCTGCACCCGGCAATGCCGGTAATTTTGCAGCAACTGCTGACGCTTCTGTTAAAAGCACTTACCACCTTACTGATGCGGAGAGCAATCCTTACAGTTGGGATTTTGATGTATGCAATATTGTACTCGGCAATTTCAATTATAAAAAGATGAGCCTGGTAAGCGACTACAATAAAGTTGCGGATGAAAATATCAACCATCCTGTTTTTAATGAACTGTTCAGCAATGAACCCAGGAAACCGGCACAAACTAACACTCAAAACGATGCGGCTGAGTGGTTTCATGTGATCACTGCGGACCCCACGCAAGCCAAAGCAGTACTGCATAGCAGGACTGGCCAGAGCTATATCATTCAGGGCCCGCCGGGTACCGGTAAAAGCCAAACCATTACCAACCTCATTGCTGATTTCCTTGCAAAAGGAAAAACAATTTTGTTTGTATGTGAAAAAAGAGTTGCATTAGATGTGGTATATGATCGGTTGAAACAAAATAAACTGGCAGAGCTATGCTGTTACATCCACGATAGCCAGGGAGATAAAAAGAAAGTGGTACAAGACCTGAAGCTGATCTATGAAGATTTCCTGGCAAACAAAATGGACATGGCTGATATCACTGCCAAAAGAACAACCGTATTAAATCAACTACTGGAAAATGTCAGCCTGCTAAACACTTATCATCAGCAGCAAAATAAAATAAACCCTGAAGCGGCCATCAGCACCAGGCAGTTGGTGGAAACGTTGATCGCATTAAAAAACCATGTGCCGCAAATGAATGCTGTTCAACAGGAAGCTGTGCCTGATTATACCCAATGGGTGCAATATGGAGAAACAATCCAGCAGTTAGGAAAAGCACTGCAAGACACTGGTGCAGAACCTCAATTGGCCAACCATGCATTCAATAATCTTGGTACTGAAGTTGTAAAATCAGAAAACCCATTTACTTTAATGGATAGCCTGGTAACTACCGCTTATGCTGCCTTGCAACAACTATCAGCCATCGTTGCCCAAAACGGCATTCCCTCACAACATGCTGCACAGCTTGAAAACATTAAGAACCTGATACAAGATTCGGCAGTACTGGAACCATTGGCACAAAGTAAAAACCTGCGATTGGTAGAAACCTCCAACCAGGAATCGAAGGAATTTGAACAGGCTTATCAACAATACAAAGACCTGCAGGAATTTTATCAACAGGCTATTGAAACAAACAAACGCTGGATCAATAAATTTGATAAACAGGAAGCAGCACAGGCAATTGAAATGGCGGAAAAACATGAATCCTCTTTCTTCAGCTTTTTAAACGGCAACTGGAGAAGGCTGAAAAAACAATTGCAGCAATCATACGACTTTGCATCACACCAAGTAAAGCCGGCATTCTCATTGGTATTGAAACAACTGCAGCAGGAGTACACTACCAAAGACAACGTAACCCAAAGCAAAATTGCCCTTGAAAAAAAATACCATGTTGACAATGTAGATACGGTTCATATTGGAATAGAAGTTTTACGCCGCAAGCAGGGCGATAAAGAAATCGATTACCTGTTGCAGCATCCACAATCAAATGAACTGGTGATACAACTAAGCAAACTGAACAATACATTTCAACAACTGGAATTGCAATTAAAACAATGCCTGTATAATTATGAAGACAAATCATTATTGCAGTTGACTGATGAGCTGGCAACCATACAAATGAATGCCGGCGCTTTAAAAGACCTGCTGCCAAGCCTCAGGCGGTTTGCAGCCTTGCCGGAAAAATTGCAGCAATTTATAAGAAGAATGCCTTTAACGCCTTTGCAGGCCGAAGCGGCAATGGCCGATAAAAC
>CAXTPJ010000331.1:0-4660 GCA_964245855.1 uncultured Ferruginibacter sp.
ACTTGGAAGAAAATAATTGCAGGTTGGCAAGCTGGATAACAATGATGATGAACACGCCTGCAAAAGCAAGCATGATGATGTTTTTTCGATTTTGGTAGAAGCCAGACATGCCCTGTTTCCCGGAGGATTATTTTGTAATGATTAAAATTGATTAGCGTTATGCAAAAATGAGGCTTTAATTTTTTGTTTGGTTGTTAAGGGCTGTACTATTTGAAAGAAAAATTATACTGTATTCGTCCTGAATTTTTGCTTTCTTGAAAACAGTAATTCTGCAACAAAAATCAGCACCAGGCTGATGATGGTGGAGAGCAAAGTTTTTATGATAAAGTACCAGAAATTACCAAACTCCAATGCCTCTAAAAAGAAAAGCCAGGCATGGTGCAACAGCGACAACAGGCCTGCATACAGCAGGTAAGGAAAGAAGCCGCCCATGCTTTTGGCAGAAGGTTCTTCATAGTTAGATTCTGCACCCTCCTGCGGAATGAGGATGTTGATGAGGAAGGGGCGTACATAGGCGATGAGTACGCAGGCGGCAGCATGAAAGCCAGGGCTGTGGCGAAAACTATCCAGTGTAAAACCAAGTAAAAACGCCAGTAACATTTGAACGGCACGGTTCAATTTAAAAGGCATCCATAAAACGAAAAGAAAATACAAATAGGGTGTTACCATATAATGCAGGTCTATCTTATCCAGCACATAAAACTGCACCAGGATGAGTAAGATAAACCGCAGGATATTTTTAACGAGTGTACTCATGATGAGCCGTAAGGCAATACATTGTTATTTTGTTTTTACTTTTTCCAGCAAAGTATTAATCTCGTCTTTCTGGAAATTTTTGATAGCATAAGCATACTGCAGGTTATAAAAATTTGCAGCAGACCTTACCCGGATGATATAATTGTTGGTGCTTTTATCCGGTGTTATCTGGTCGATAATTCCGATGGGCATGCCATAAGGAAAAGTGGTAGAGAGGCGGCTTGTAATTACTGTATCACCTTTTTTTGCTTTGGCAGTTTGCCTTACATTTATAAAAGAAAGATAGTTGGCTTCCTTGCCATCCCATACAATGGAACCGCCACCGTTGGGATCGTTTTTTAAGATGGCGCTGATTTTACTGTCTTTGTGCAGCAGGCTCATCACTACTGCATAATTGGAGCTTACATCCGTAACGATACCAATCACAGCATTTTGCGGATCAACAACGCCCTGGTCTTTTTGTAACTGCTGGTCTGTTCCACGGTTGATGACCACATAATTGTTTTGTGCTGTAACAGAATTAGAAACCACCTTGGCCCGTTGGTACAGCCACTTGCGGTAATGTCCTAACGTATCATAAGGAATAGTGTCTGATACTACTTTGCTCACCGTATCGGGTCGTTCAAAGTTTTGTACGAGGCCATTTTTAAGCCTTTCATTTTCCTTTAGTAAAGAGTCATTTTTTTCTTTGAGCTGAAGAAAATTATCCACCTTGTTGTATTGTTTGTTTACCGTGCCGGTGATCTCGTTCATGTAGGTTGAGCCGACTGCATTATGATACCGGTTATAGTGTACGATCATCCAGATGCTGAATGCCTGCAGCAGCAGGAAAAAAAGAAAATTGGCATAACGGCGGATGAACAGAAATACGTTAAGCATCGCAGCCACCTCCTTTACCCGTCTTTTGGGATGGGCTGATAATAGTTAATTGTAAAAATGAAGGAAGTATGACCATGTAAAATGAACCACTTATTTTTTGCAGTGCATTGATATGCCTGCCAGTTGATGGTTGCAAATAATGCGAAGGCATTACGCTGTAGATGAAAGAAAAAATGATAAAAAATGATATGCAGTACAAGAGTGCGACGCCAATGAAGTTCAATAGCATTACTTCAGCCGGGTCCATAACAAATGCTTTAAAATTAATTATCTCATTACAAACGGGTAGCGATCGTAATTTTTTAATGCGATGCCTGTTCCTCTTACCACACTCTTCAGCGGATCGTCGGCTACATGAACCGGCAACTTGATTTTTGCAGCGATCCTTTTATCCAAACCACGTAACAAAGAACCACCTCCGGTTAAATACAAACCACGACGGTAGATATCGCCGGCCAGCTCAGGCGGTGTTGTTTCGAGTGCTTTTAAAATAGCTTCTTCAATTTTGAAAATGCTTTTATCCAGCGCTTCGGCAACTTCCTGGTAGCTTACAAAAACCTGTTTAGGAATACCGGTTACCAAATCACGCCCGTTAACAGGAATATCATCCGGTGGGTTTTCCAAATCTTTGGTGGCAGCGCCTACCTGTATTTTAATTTGTTCTGCAGTGCGCTCACCAATCAATAAACTATGATAGCGGCGCAGGGCTTCCATAATGTCGGCAGTAAATTCATCACCGGCAATACGGATACTCTGGTCGCACACAATACCTGCCAAAGCAATAACAGTAATGCCGGTTGTACCACCACCAATGTCGATGATCATGTTACCAACGGGTTCTTCCACATCGATACCGATACCAAGTGCCGCAGCCATTGGCTCATGAATGAGGTACACTTCTTTTGCGCCCGCCTGCTCTGCACTATCCCTTACTGCACGTTTTTCAACTTCGGTGATACTGCTTGGGATGCAGATCATCATCCTCCAGCTTGGAGCAAACAATGGCTTTTTAGGATAGATCATTTTGATCATTTCCCGGATCATTAATTCTGCGGCGTTGAAGTCTGCAATTACACCATCTTTCAAAGGGCGAACGGTGCGGATGCTTTCGTGGGTTTTTTCATGCATCATCAATGCCTTTTTACCCACCGCCAAAATATTTTTAGGATTATTCCTGTCGAGTGCTACAATCGATGGTTCATTCACCACCACTTCATCGTTGAATATGATCAGGGTATTTGCGGTACCGAGATCCATTGCAATTTCTTGCGTAAAAAAATTAAACAGACCCATATATTGAAGAGAAAAAGATTAAGATAAAATAATGTGGGCAAAGTTGACATAAATAATCCGAATTAACAACCGCCATTTTTTTATTTTTCAACATTTTACGATTTTGTTGTGCAAAACCCAAAAGCCGCTAAATCCTTTACAGGCAGCGGCTTTGCTAATTTTTTTAGTCAGGAAGAAAGGCGGTTGAATTTTTTCGTGTATGGGTGTACGTTAGTAAAGATTTTGCCAAATCAAAATGAGCAGAATTCGTAGCCGATATCTTCCCGGAAATTGATGCCGTTGAAGTAGATATTTTCCAGCACATACATCGATTGGCCTACGGCATCCTGAACGTTATCGCCATAAGAAGTTACCGTTAAAACCCTTCCCCCGTTGGTCAGCACTTCTTTGCCGGATTGTACAGTACCGGAATGGAAGATAAAAGAACCGTCTATAGCTGCATCTTCCAGTCCGCTGATAGGCATGCCAGTCTGGTAGTTTGCAGGATAGCCGCCACTTACAGCCACTACGGTTACCGCTGTTTGAGGGTTTGTTTGAATGGTTATTTCATTTAATTTTTGTTCTGCCACTGCGGTAAACAGTTCAATAAGGTCGTTTTCGATCCTGGGGATTACAACTTCTGTTTCAGGGTCGCCAAGGCGGCAGTTGTACTCGATTACAAAAGGTTCGTCGCCCACTTTGATGAGCCCGATGAATACAATGCCTTTATAATCGAGGTTTTCTTTTTGTAAACCGTTAATGGTGGGTATTACCACTTTATCAGTTACTTTTTGCAGGAAGGTTTCGTCTGCAAACGGCACCGGGCTTACTGCTCCCATGCCGCCGGTGTTGGCGCCGGTATCGCCTTTGCCTACTCTTTTGTAGTCTTTTGCTTCGGGCAACAGTACATAATTTTTGCCATCGGTGAGGGCAAAAACGCTTAACTCAATTCCTTTTAGAAATTCTTCAATTACTACTTTTTTGCCGGCGTCGCCAAATTTGGATTGCTGGATCATCAGCTCAAATTCGGCCAGTGCTTCAATATGGTTGTTGCAGATGATAACGCCTTTGCCGGCAGCCAGTCCATCCGCTTTTAATACGATGGGAAGGGCGTGGTTTTTTATATATTGAACGCCTTCTTTGTAATTGGTTTCATCAAATTCCTGGTAAGATGCTGTGGGAATGTTATGACGGATCATAAATTCTTTTGCAAACGCCTTGCTGCCTTCCAGTTGCGCTGCTTCCTGCGATGGTCCGATTACATGGATGTGGGCCGTTGCCGGGTTGCCTTTAAAAAAGTTATAAATCCCTTTTACCAGTGGCTCTTCCGGGCCAACTACCAGCATATCTACCTTGTTATCGTTGCAAAAAGAAGCGAGGGCATTAAAGTCGGTTGTGTTGATGGCTACATTGGTGCCAATGCTTGCTGTGCCTGCGTTTCCGGGGGCAATAAAGAGTTTTTTGCACAGTGGACTCTGCTTCATTTTCCATGCCAGTGCATGTTCCCGGCCACCACTGCCGGCAATTAGAATATTCATAAATGTTGGATGCTGTAGTAGAAAAATTGGGGTTACCTCCTGCGAAATTAACCTTACACCCATTGTAAACCATATTATTTTTTTAAACGGCAGCATGGTTTACCTGCCTGTATTGAAACATTGAATTTTAGCGGTAAAAAGAAATTTACTACTTTGAGCAATCATTTATTAAAAACCTCATTAACTAAAACCATCGTATGATTGAACAGGTAAAG
>CAXTPJ010000332.1:0-4640 GCA_964245855.1 uncultured Ferruginibacter sp.
AAGGCTTTCTTATGTTAACGCCAATGCAAAAGGATATTCATGGCAGCCATCAAAAGTGTATGGCAATAACCCTGTTTGGACAAATGCTGGTTATTCTAACTTAAATGATGCAGTTTTCTATAACTACAAAACACATGTTCAGGATTTATCACTTCAAGGTATTATCACTTTGAACAATGTGCGTTTCCACAAACAAAAAACTGGTATTACTTTGTACGGAGGTGCTGGTATTGGTTTAACAGCTTTCCATACAATGGTGAATGCAACAGATGATAATAACAATGGTGCTCCTTATACACAATTGTTCAATCGTCTTGTGACTCAGTACGGTAACGGCGGTTTTAATGTTGATAACAAAAGCGACATTTTAAAACAACTGAAAGCAGGTTTAGATAATACATACGAATCTGAAGCTCAAACAGAAGCTGGTCTTCGTTTTGGTAAATTAGGAAAAAATACTTTGAAACCTTCAGGTACAATCCTTGTTGGTATTGGTTTTAAATTAAGCAAAAGGATCAACATTGCTTTGGAAGACCGTCAAACTTTCACCAAATCAGATTTGATGGATGGTCAGCAATGGCAGGTACACCCGTCTAATGATCCAGCTTTAAGCCGTGATTATGATTCCTGGAACTTTTTATCTTTAGGTCTTAACTTCAACCTGGGTGGTAAATCAGTTGAACCATTATGGTGGCTGAACCCACTTGACTACGCTTACAGCGAGTTGAACAATCCTAAGCACATGAAATTGCCTAAACCAGTATTTGATGATACAGATGGTGATGGTGTAACTGATCAGTTAGACAGGGAACCAAACACACCAGCAGGCGCTCCGGTAGATTCTCATGGTGTAACTAAAGATACAGATGGTGATGGTGTTCCTGATTACAAAGACAAACAATTGATCACTCCAACAGAATGCCAACCAGTTGATGCTGATGGTGTAGGTAAATGTCCAGATCCAGCTTGTTGCAAAGAGATCAAATCTATGATTGACAGCGGTTTGATCGGTGGTGTAGGCAGCAGGGCTTGTGCAGCCGATTACCCAAGCTTAACTTTAAAAGGAGTTAGCTTAAGCGCTGATAACAAAGCAATGTTATCTTCAGTTGCAAGCAAATTAAAAGACAAACCAAATTGCAGCATCACTTTGACAGCTTATCCAAAAGCTGACAAACGTTCACAGTCTTTGGCTGACAAAAAACTGGAAGCAGTTAAAAATTACCTTGTTGAAAAATTAGGTATCAGTGAAGACAGGATTGCTACCGATAAAGTAATCGATGGTGGTGATGCAAATACAATCGATATTAAATCAAACTAAGTTCATTTACTTTTTGCTCAATGATTACCCTCCCGATTATTCGGGAGGGTTTTTTATTTTATGCAGAGATGAATCTTCGGTGATATGAATTAGTTACTTATGTGTAATGATTTAGTGGATTAAAAGGGGCTGGCTCAATACTTTTATTATGTAAGCAATTCTTTGTTGCAACCAATTTGTCAAATAATTAACGAGTGGTATTTTGCAGTACAATATTTTCAAGGGATTTTTGGTTTAAAACCACTAAATTTGCCCCTTCTATGAATTTTATAAAGTCTACTGCTACAATACTGCTCTTTATTTTAACCCTGGCTTCCTGCAATAATAAGTTTGCTAAAGTATTAAAGAGCAATGACTATGATTATAAACTAAAAGCAGCGGATGAGTATTTTGAAGCAAAAAAGTATAGTCTTGCACAACAACTTTATGAAGAGTTGTACCCGGTATTTAAAGGAACAGTAAAGTTTGAGGAATTGTACTATAAAGATGCTTACTGCTTTTATTACATGAAGAATTACAGGGATGCGGAGAATTTTTTTAAAGGCTTCCTGGAAGTTTTTCCAAATAGTCCTAAAGCAGAGGAAGTGGATTTTATGCATGCGATGTGCTTTTACAAACAGTCGCCTAAATTAGAACTGGAGCAAACCAATACTGCAAAAACAATTGGTGTGATGCAGAGCTTCATCAATACACATGCGGGTTCAGAAAGGGTGAAGGAAGCAACAGAGATCATTGATAAATGCAGGGCAAAACTGGAAGAGAAAGAATTGCGGGGAGCTGATTTGTATTACAAAGTAGGGCAATACAGGGCCGCAGCGATTTCGTACAACAATTTGCTGAACGCTTATCCTGAATCAGCCTCAGCCGATGTGTACAAATTGCAGTCAATTAAAGCGTATTATAAATTTGCCAAATTGAGTATTGCTGATAAGCAACTGGAACGCTACGAAAAGGTTACAGCAGAATATGAAGATTTTGCAGACCGTTTTCCTGAAAGCAAACTGTTGAATGAAGCAAAGGAGTATAACGACCTAAGTTTAAATAACATTAAAGAAATACAAAAAGAAATACAAAATGAGCAAACTAAGACGTCAGCACAGCTCTAGCACCAGCAGTGTCGTAGAACCTAAAAATCTGTTTGACCTGAAAGAAAAAACAGGTAACCTGTACGAGTCAATTGCAATCATAGCCAAGCGTGCTAACCAGATCAACATTTCTATTAAAGAAGAGCTGCATAACAAACTGGAAGAATTTGCCAGCCACACCGATAGCCTTGAAGAAATTCATGAAAACAAAGAACAGATAGAAATATCAAAAGCGTACGAACGTATGCCTAACCCGGCTTTATTGGCATCACAGGAATTTATTGAAAACAAAATTTATTTCCGTAAAAACGAAGAAGACCTGTTTAGCTAAGCTAAAATTGTAGAATATTTTACAATAGTTTCAGGTAAGAAGTTATATTTTTAATCCCCCGACACCGGGGGATTTTTATGTTAAAGGGTAAAAAAATTTTAATTGGGATAACAGGAAGCATTGCAGCATACAAAATGCCGTTACTTGTTCGTTTGTTAGTGAAGCAGGGAGCTGATGTAAAAATTGTTATGACCGCTGCTGCAAAAAACTTTGTTTCTCCATTAACCCTTTCAACCTTATCCAGGAATACCGTGCTTACCGATCTTTCGGAGAATAATTCCTGGGCAAATCATGTGATGTTGGGTAGATGGGCAGATGTTATGCTGATAGCTCCGTTAAGTTGCAATACGCTGGCAAAAATGGCTGGTGGATTATGCGATAACTTATTAACGGCAGTTTACTTATCAGCTACCTGCCCTGTAGTGGTAGCCCCTGCTATGGATGAAGATATGTGGTTACATCCTGCAACAAAAAATAATCTTGGCAAGCTGGCATCTTATGGAAATCAAATTATACCGGTAGCATCCGGCGAACTGGCGAGTGGATTAACCGGTGAAGGGCGAATGGCTGAACCAGAAACGATGATGAGTTGGTTAAGCGATTTTTTTTTTAAGCATGGACAGTTAAAAGGAAAAAAAGCATTGGTAACTGCCGGGCCTACCTACGAAGCAATTGATCCGGTACGCTTTATTGGAAATCATTCTTCCGGTAAAATGGGAATGGCCATTGCAAAAGAACTGGCAAACAGGGGAGCAAGGGTTACGCTGGTGTTGGGCCCCTCAGCAATACAACCACCCGCAGCAATAAACACTATCAGGGTAAAATCTGCCAAGGATATGCTGGAAGCCTGTACAACCGCTTTTGATGATGCAGACATAACCGTGATGAGTGCAGCAGTAGCTGATTACACGCCTGTAACGGTCGCGGATGAAAAGATAAAAAAGCAATCCGGTGAATTTTCAATAGAACTTACTAAAACCATCGATATTTTAAAACATTTTGGTACACTAAAAAGCAGTAACCAGGTTTTAGTAGGTTTTGCACTGGAAACAACTAATGAAAAGGCGTATGCTTTAAAGAAACTGGAAGAGAAAAAGGCAGATATGATCGTGTTGAACTCTTTACGGGATGAAGGTGCAGGGTTCGGATATGACACTAACAAAATAACTATTTTTGATAAGCAGGGTAAGGAATATTTATTTGAAACAAAGACTAAACAGGAAGTAGCTGTTGATATTGTAAACACCATTATTCAATTTGTAAAATGATTAATAAAGCCATTCAGTCGTTACTGATTTTTATTTTAATAACGCAGGTTGCAGTTGCACAGGAATTGAATGCCCGTGTAACAGTTAACAGTAGCAGGGTAGGTAATACGGTTAATAAAAGTACTTTTCAAACACTTCAAAATGCCCTGACCAGTTTTTTAAATAACCGTAAATGGACAGCAGATAATTTTTTACCGACTGAGAAGATTGACTGTAATTTCTTATTGAACCTGCAGGCTACTTCCGACGCTAATATTTATACTGCATCACTCACCATACAGGCTGCCAGGCCAATTTTCAGCAGCACATATTTATCACCCATCGTTAATTACCAGGACGAAGATATCAGCTTTAAATATGTTGAATTTCAACAACTGGAATTCAATGAGAACAGGGTAGGGGGAAGCGACGCACAGTTATCAAACCTTACTGCAGTATTTGCTTATTATGCTTACATGATCATTGCTTTTGATTATGATTCTTATTCTTTAAAAGGAGGTAATCCATATTTTCAGAAAGCGCAAAATATTGTAAACAACGCACCTGAAGGCAGGGGCATCAGCGGCTGGAAAGCTTTTGATGGTATCCGTAACCGTTATTGGCTGGTGGAGAATATGCTCAATAGCCGGTACGCTATT
>CAXTPJ010000333.1:0-4637 GCA_964245855.1 uncultured Ferruginibacter sp.
AATGGCAAGCTTATTCAGGGGTTACAGGAAAGTCAGTATTGGTTTTTAACAGTCATGTGGATCAGGATGGTAAAGATTCAACAAAACATTCATTCAAACAATACCTACTTTAAGGTATATTTTAAAAAATGGGTACTGTAGTTTATTGATTTACCGTCATCGGGGCTTTTAGTAATATTCCGCTTCCGGCCCTTACATCTGCACTTCCCTTTACTGTTAAAGCTTTTTTACTTACAAACTGGCGGTTGCCGTTTCTTGTAACCGCATTCACAACCAGTTTTCCAATCTTGCCGGGAAAAGCTGCACCTCCAAACCCATCTGAATTATTGCTACTGTTTACTGATACGCCGTTGCCCAATATTAAAGTACTGGCATTACCAAAATCATACGGGCAATTCACCGACTGGCTTAAAGCCCCCAGCGGAGGATCGGTTATTTGCAAACTGCCGTTTGAAAAATGGAAGGCTGCCATGCCGGTTGCCGCTTCAAAAATTGCATTGCCGTTTGCCAGGCTTGTGTATACATCACCAGTATTGCCGTTTAAAATAATACTGCCGCCCGTCATGTTGAAAGTACTGCCGGTGTTGAGTTTCAGGTGGCCATTTACGGTTAGCAAACCGTTGCTAACGCTTAATGTGCCATAATTGTCAATCATATTGGTGGCCTGGTCTTTTTCGCCCAGTTGCAGTTTAACCAGGGCGTTACTTATGGTAAGTGTTCCACCAGAATTAATGCGTAACGAAGCGGCTGTAACAGAAGTGTCGGCGGTTACGGCATGCCCCTGTTGTATTATAATAGAGTCGCAGATATCCGGAACAGTTCCTTTACTCCAGATGGCCGGATTTTTAAAACTGCCGCCGGCAACAGTCCTGTTAATGCAGTTGCTGTTCAATGGTAACTCGGCTGTTAAGTTTATGCTGTCGGTAAAACCTTTGTAACTCACATAAGCCTGCACAAAACCTTCTTTAACGGCATTGAAAGAAGCGGTTGGTACATCATAATTGATGATGCCAACAGTATCAAAGGCGGCGGAAATGCCGGGATCATTGCTGGCCAGCGGCAACCAGTAATTGTTGTATTTAACCTCATACTCCGGTTTATACGGTGTGCCTGCAACTACCAATCCATGTTTATTTACTGCCCTGAAACCCTGCAGGGTAGCCAGGTTGCTGATGTTGATGCCCAGTGTGTCGATGTAATATTTAGTGCCATCTGTTTTATCATAAATGGCCATCAGCCATAATTTTTGCCTGCCGGTAAAATACGCCGTTGGCTTAATGGTAAACTGTTGTATTGCATTCCTTCCAAAATTAAATGTGTCAGTTCCCTGGAAATTGATGCGGATATAAGTCAACCCTGCCGTGTCTTTCAAACGAAACCTGATGGTTAAATTACTGTCTGTAAAGCTGCTGCTGTTCCTCGATGGCCACCACAGTGCAACTTTGGTAGTATCATAATTTACCGTAGTTGCTAAAATGGAAGTATTACCCGCCGGCCTTGGTGTAGGGTCAGGGTCAAGATTGGGCGGAATTTGATCTGCAAAAAAATTGCTGCTGCGTTTGGTATTGATAAGGTCTAAAATGCGTTTGCCAACATCTACTCTGCCTAAAACGGCGCTGTGCCAGGCGTCCATTATAGAACCCGGGCTGTTATTGAATTTAGTAATGTGCAATTCATTCACCGACTGCCTTGCTGTTTGGCTGCCGAGTGGAACGATGAGGTCGCCATCACCTAAAAAATTTGGAAAGCCTTTGTTAGCGCTGTACCATTCTAAAAAAGACAATGCCCTGGCGGTTTTGCCCAATGCTAAAAAACCAGTAAGGGTGTTTTTTGCCGGTGGTGGTACAATATCCCTTGCAATGGTAAGCACATTATTAAAGAGTTCAATGTACTGATCTGCAGAAGCAATGACCGATGCTGTGCTGCTACTGATCCAGTCCACATCCCCAACAATCATGTGATATTTAACATCAGTAGCCACCTGCCTTACCCCGCCTTTGGATGGGCTTACCTGCAGGTTATTTACTGCGGGCGATACATCAAATGTAACGTTGCCGCCGGTGTAGTCGGGCGCCAGAAAATCCCAGGGCATTTGATCGCTGTGCCTAAAGTTGAACCATTGTTCTAAAATAGCATTGACCGGTGCCGGCGCTTGTGGTAAAAATTCATGGGTAGCATCAGGTATGGGCGAACCATGGCTGGGCGAATTGGCCAGTATCATTTTATGCATAAACCCTTTGCCATAGTTGTTGTATTTGTACCCTCCATCAGCTTTGTATTTGTCATTCCTCCATCTTAACACACTTCTGCCAACACTGCCGCCCATGCTATGACAAACAAAATCTACCTGGTTGGCGGCAAAGCCCATCTTTCTAATTTCGTCAATATTTCCCTGTAAAGTGTTCAGGCGGTTTTCATTTTCTCCCAGCGCCATATCGCCACCCATCAACTGTATTACATTTTGAATAAAGGAGCCACGCCCATCTAACTGGATTGCATATTTATGTTTGAACAGATCGCTCTGTAAAAATGAAGTACTGGCATTGTATTTTAAACTGTCCCATGCGGCAGGACTGCTCGCCAATCCGTGGACCAATACCAGTGGTGGCCTTACAATCCTCACAAATAAATTGATGGAATCTTTTGTGTCGTTGTTGAAAGTCACCCTCACTTTTATCGTGTCTTTTCTTTCGGGTGAATAGGCGTCGCTGCTCAATTCGTTCAAACAAAAATCTTCCGGGCTTACATACCAGAACCAGTACTCGCCTTTTGCGGTTGAATCGGTGCGGTTGGTTTCTATGAGTGTGCCGCTGTTAGCTTCGTTGCTGTAAGTAGCAAGCTTTAAAGTGTCAGCTTTTTTTACTCTTCCACGCAGGGTGGCCGCATTGTCTGTGTAGCCATTCATGATCACTTCTACTTTCTTAAAAACAGGAACGGTATCACTGCCTCTTTTAACTTTGATGTACAGTCTTGAAACACCGTCGGCCACTACGCCTTTTGGCTTTTGACTTACTGCCGGAAAACTATTATCCCATACCAGTTTGGCGCTGATGCGCCGGTTCTTTTGCCAGAAGGCTATACCGTTGTCAGTCGCTAATAAAATCCTTCCGTTGGCATTATCCGCAGCAATTCCTGTTACGTTGTTAGAGGACAACCCATCGGCAGTAGTGTATTGTGTATAAGAACTGGAAACATCTACCGGCCCGCCTTCATACACCAATAAACCGTTGCTGGTGCCAATGTAAATATTTCCTTCATCATCACCGGTGATGGCGTTGTTGTTGATCACAATTCCTGCGGGCAGCAGGTCTGCCATATTAACTGCTTTCCATACAGTGCCGGTGTTGACTACCAACCCACCAAAGTTCAAACCGATCCATCGCCTGCCCTCATTGTCAAAATAAATGGCATTGGCACGAAAAGTTGAAGACAGTACCGGCACTGTGGTGTAATCATATCGACCCAATAAAGTGCCTTTGATGTTCAGTGGATGAAAGCGTAGTATCTGGCTGGCATTAAAGTTTTGCCTTGTTGCCACCCACACTTCATCCCTGTTGCCACCGATGGCATCGCAACTGGGGGTACCGGCATTAAACTGGTTTACATAAGGCACCACCTGCAGGCCATTGGTAACTTTGGTAAAGTAATCTGAAGTGCCATTCAATCCACCGGAGATACCGCCGGCATTGGTATTGCTGGAAGTTAAAAAGGTGGCCTGCGCTGCCCATACCCTTGGTAAAGTAGCAACCACATTTACCCTGTTGGTATCAATCCATAAAGAGCGCACATTCCTCGATGTTAGTCCGCCACCTGAACCGAATGTGTAAAAATTATTGGGAGAAAAAAAAGCATCCTGGTAATAACTGATGCCGCCTGCAATATTGGAAGCGCCGCCCGATTGTCCGCTGATGCCTGATTGCGCCACCCAGATGCCGCCATTTTTATCGGCTTTAATGTCATTGATAAAAACATTGGTAAGATCCGGAGATTTTTCCCACGCATAAATGAGGTGATTGTATTTATAAAGACCCTGGTATTGTGTGCCAGCCCAAATCTCTCCATCCTTTCCTATGGCGATACACTTAAAATTGTTACCTGTAAAAACGGAAGTGTTGGCGGTATTGAAGATACTGAAATCGGGAGACTGTGCTATATCACTTTTTGTGAAAAAACACAGCAGCAATACAGCGGTAAAAATTTTTCTCATGTTCGGTATGCAGCAGTTTAAATACGATTGCGGCTTCAGACTTTACAATACCACAACGGTTTAGCAGGCACTGATATAAAGGTTGAATAAAAGGACCAGTCTTACAATACACAATTTGTGGTACTGTAAAAAGCAAAGCCCTCCACGAGGGGAGAGCTTTGCACCAATTTATATTGGTTTTATTAGGGTAATGTAAAACTACTGATTTACTGTGATAGGTGATTGAACTGTTATGCCGCTATTGGTCCTTACTTCTACACTACCTTTTACGTTCAATGCTTTTTTGTTCGTAAACTGGCGGTTACCGGCCCTTGTTCCGGCATTGATGATGAGTTTGCCTATCCTGTTCGGGAATGACAAACCACCAAAACCATCGGGGTTTTTACTGGCGGTTGAAAAAAAAAAAAAAAAAGGCCCCCGATTGGTGACA
>CAXTPJ010000334.1:0-4634 GCA_964245855.1 uncultured Ferruginibacter sp.
ATGTACTTCCAGCCCGATCACTACTTCGTATTTATCATTTTTCATTCCGGGCAAAGGTAATGATTGCAGGATGAAATTATAGAAACGCTGATGACACGGATGATACAGGTTAACACAGATTACTAAAGAAGCTGTTTTGAATTATTAACCCGATTTTGTAATCAGCTTCGGGAATGCTCTTGAGCTTCATCGGCGTCGCACTCTTGTACTTCAGTTCATTATTGAGCTTCTTCCCTCTATGATTTGAAATGTTCAATTGATTCAAACATCTTCTAAATGCATCAAATTATTGTATCCACCTGGAGATAAAATAAAAGATTCAGTGTCGTTTACCGAAGAAATTCATGCAAAGGCGCCAAAAAAGAAAAACGAAAAGAAGAACAATAAAACTTGGCGTCTTCACTTCTTTGCATTCTTTGCTTGCCCGAAAACCAGCCCGAAAGATTCATTCTGGCGGGCCCAAAAAAAGTAGTTAAGTAAACGACAAAGATTGATTATTTATTCTGCCTAAGAAATCAAAACCAAAATCCTATTTGTCACCGAAGCTTAGCAGCGCTCATTCAATAAGTTGAAAAGAATATCCGTTTTATCCACCCCAATCCGCTTCATCCGTGTTTCCATTAATGAAAAATGCCGGGCATCAATACCCGGCATTCGATCTATGGTTGGCTATACTTTTATAGGTTGGCAGTCTTTAGTTTCTTTGGGATTTTTACATCAAAATCCATTTCTTTTCCTGCCCTGTTCACTTTTATTTTATACAGTTTTTTGTCTTCATCCGGCATCAGTTCTTCACGGGCATCATCGGTATTGTCAATTTTTTTACCGTTGATCTCAGTGATGATATCATCTTTTTTAATGCCTGCAGTAAAAGAAGCAGAACTGTCTTCAACATTGATCACTTTAACGCCGCCGCCTTCTTCCGTATCCTGGATTTTTAACCCGATTTTTTTACGTGGATAAACACTGGCCAGTGCGTTTTCCTGCAGTTCTAACAAATCGCTGTTGAGGCCTTCCAGGTTAGTTGCCGGTGGATTTGGGGCATTCGGAGGAAAAGTGAAAGAATGGATGTTACCGCCGCCATTGGGAGAACTGAAAGAAAAACTTCTTGCCCTGGTTATTTTTCTTTTGCCCAGTGTTGCTTTCAAGTTATTGCTTTTGCCATCTCGTTTGTAGGCAATTTTTATTTCATCTGTTGGTTTTTTAAAACCAATCACATCAGACAATACCTGCGGGCTTGTAATTTTTTCATCTCCTATTTTAGTGATGATGTCATCTCTTTTCAGGCCGGCTTTTTCTGCTGCGCTGCCTTTTACTACCTCTGTAATTTTTACGCCGCCATCAACAGATTCTGTTGTTACTCCAAGGAAAGCGCCTTTACCTTCTTCCTCATCTTCACCACCCCAGCTTTTCATAAAACCATCACCAAAGTTTTCGCCGAATTTTTCAAAGCCTTCACCATCAAAATTGAAAGTGCCGGTAACATTATTGCCATCAGTAATGATCATTTTACGGTTATTGATGGTAATGTCTTTATCGTTAAACTCGGCTAATGGCTTGCCATTGATCGTAATTTTATCTCCATTTACTTCTACTTTAAGGTTGATGTCTTTATCGCCTTTCTGGCGGATAATGATCTCACGGGTTTCTTTCTTTTCCTTTTTTTCTTTTATTTCCGGCCTTTCCTCTTTAACATCCTGTGCCAGTATTGCAAATGGTAATGCCGCAAAGGCCAGCAGAGCGAAACAGATCTTTTTCATACAATTTTATTTTTTGTTTACGAAGCGTTTAGTAGATCAAAAGTAATGCTTTTATTTTTATTACGAAATCTTTCGCATATTAATTTTTGGCTTTAACAAAATTTTTGAAATTCAATAAAGTTGCTGCTGGCTACAACGGACATTTTTCATGATAATTGATCAGCTCGATCGGTGTTTTTTCAAATTCGTAACCGGCATATTTGGTTACAATTTCATCGAGCACAGCGTCAATTTCTTCCACCGTTTTAAGGGTTACCAGTTGCAGGCGATAATCTTTAATGCCCGGCAAGCCTTTTAAATAATTGGCATAGTGGCGGCGCATTTCAAAAATGCCCACTACCGGCCCTTTCCATTCATAGCTTTTGTGGAGGTGTTTTTTGCAGACTTCAATCCTGTCTTGTATGGTGGGGGAAGGCAGGTGTTCGCCTGTTTTAATAAAGTGTTTGATCTCGTTGAAAATCCATGGATAGCCGATGGCAGCACGGCCGATCATTACGCCATCAACGCCGTAACGGTTTTTGTATTCTACCGCTTTTTCGGCACTGTCAATGTCACCGTTGCCAAAAATAGGCATGGTGATGCGTGGATTGTTTTTTACTTTACCAATCAATGTCCAGTCTGCCTCGCCCTTGTACATTTGCGTACGGGTACGGCCATGAATTGCCAGCGCTTTGATGCCCACATCCTGCAGGCGTTCCGCCACTTCTTCAATGTTACGGGTGTTGTCATCCCAGCCCAGCCTGGTTTTTACCGTTACCGGTAAAGAAGTTGATTTAACCACCGCACTGGTTAACCGCACCATCAGGTCAATATCTTTTAATACGCCGGCCCCGGCACCTTTCATAGCTACTTTCTTAACGGGGCAACCGAAATTAATGTCGAGTAAATCTGGATTGGTAACATCTACAATTTTTGCAGCCAGTGCCAGGCTTTCTTCATCGCCGCCAAATATCTGGATGCCAACCGGTTTTTCGTAGTCGAAAATGTCCAGTTTTTTACGGCTTTTAATGGCATCCCTGATCAATCCTTCGGAAGAAATAAATTCAGTGTACATGAGGTCTGCGCCCTTGTCTTTGCAAACCGCCCTAAACGGAGGATCGCTTACATCTTCCATAGGGGCCAGTAAAAGCGGGAATTCGGGCAGTTGTATGTTACCAATATAAGGCATTGTAAAACGTTTAAAGTTTAAAACGTTTAAAGTTTACGGTTGAACACTGATATTGCCGGTTGAAATTTGTATTTCAACCATTGTTAGAAAACAGCAGCTTTAAACATTCAGCTTTTTAAACTTTAAACTTATCAATAAGGCTGTAAATTTACACACTTATAAGCAATCACTATGGCGCATTATGCAACCAGGCGTTTTAATTATTGGGGCCAGTTAGGTATTTTAACAGCATTGTGCGGCGCCGGTCTGCTCATTGGCGGAGTAGTCAGTTTGATCCCCTTGCTTGGAAAAATTGATTTTTTTAACAGCAGGACAGATATGAAAGACCTGATGAACAAGCTGTTAACGCCGGAAAATGCAACGGCTTTGCGGTGGTCGCAGTTTTTCTCTACCCTGTTTTTATTTTTTTTACCACCTGTTTTGTATGCCCGTATTTGCCATGTAAAAGCCTTTAAACACCTGGGTTTTAAAAAAGGCATTGATGTAAAACAGGGTGTACTGGTGATATTGATCATGCTTGCGGTGCTACCAACGGTTGGCGCTTTGCAGGAATTGACAGAAATGATACCCTGGAGCAAAGCAACACTGGTAAAATTTAAAGTGGCAGAAGAAGAGTACAACCGCCAGGTGGCAGTAATTGCCAGGATGGACAATGCAACAGATTATTGTATTGCAGTAATAATCATTGCACTGTTGCCGGCAGTATTTGAAGAAGTTTTATTCCGTGGCGCCATACAAAATTTATTGAGCAGGTGGTTTAAGGCGCCGGTATTGGCAGTGGTGGTTACTGCCATTGTTTTTAGTGCAGTGCATGGTTCTTACCTTGGTTTTTTAAGCCGGTTTGCTTTGGGTTTTGTACTCGGTTGGGTGTATTACCGAACAGGCAATATCTGGCTCAATATCATCGGTCATTTTTTTAACAATGCGGCGGCAGTTACATCCTTGTATTTTTCAACTAAAACTGGCGAAGCGGTGGATCCTTCAAAAATGGATGAACACTTTCCTTTGTGGATTGGGCTGGTAAGTGTTGCAGCGGTTGCCGGCTTATTTGTAGTGTTTGATAAAGTGAGCAAAAAAGACATTGACCGTCCGGGCGAAGAAGTATTGATACCCGGCTACCAGTTCAGCAACAATCCATTTATCAACGATCTTGCAGTAAAAGATTCCCATAATTAACTCGTTTCATGGCACTCAATAAAGAAGTCTTTAAAACCCGTGCATTAACGGCATTGATATTTGTGGCGGTAATGGCAGTGGGGCTGTTCTGGAATTTCTGGAGTTTTGCCATATTGTTTACCATTATACATTTTGGTGCCTGGTATGAGTTTGTGAAGCTGATGAAAAAGATTGCCCCGGATGGATACGGAACTTTGTCCGTTGCCGGATTGCCCTACATTACTTTACCGATTGTATTGCTGATATCACTGTACCTGAGATTTGAAAACCCCTCTGTTGATTTTCCTGCGCAGGGCACAGTAATACCTGATATTGATGGTCGCCTGATCCCCTGCGGTATTATCTTTTCCATCTGGATCAATGATACCATGGCTTACCTCGTTGGTTCGTTCATTGGTAAAACACCGTTCTCAAAAATTTCTCCCAAAAAAACCTGGGAAGGTACTGCCGGCGGTGCCATTCTTTGTGTGGTGGTAATCGCATTGCTGGGTTATTTTATTCCGGCCGCTAAGCAAATTGCCGTACAACAT
>CAXTPJ010000335.1:0-4629 GCA_964245855.1 uncultured Ferruginibacter sp.
TCCTAACAACTCTCACATCTATAAAAAAGTCCCGCAACAGCAGAGTCTAAAAAAGCTCTGTCCTTCGAAGATGATCAGGGCAAGGTCAATTTTTCTTCAAAAATCAAAACTACTTCTATACTTTATTGGTTAATTTCGCCGCTCAATAATTACACCCATTAATGCAAAAAATTTTGCTGGCCATACATGGCGGTGCAGGCACCATTGTAAAAGAAGATATGACGCCAGCATTGGAAAAGGCTTATATACAAGCCCTGGAAGATGCGCTGGCAGCAGGTTACGTCATTTTGGAAACAGGCGGCAGTGCAGCGGATGCGGTTACCAAAGCAGTGGTTTCACTGGAAGATAATTTACTGTTCAACGCAGGCCGTGGCTCTGTGTTCACTAAAAAAGGGGTGCAGGAAATGGATGCGGCCATCATGAATGGACAAGACCTTGCGGCAGGTGCCGTTGCCGGCGTTCGAAACATCCGTAACCCGGTAGCGCTGGCATCGGAAGTGATGCTGCACAGCAACCATGTATTTTTAAGCGGCGATGGTGCCATTGATTTTGCTATTAAGCAAGGTGTAAAATTAGAACCGGATGAGTTCTTCTTTTCGCAGTTCCGTTACGATCAATGGAAGCAAATGCGTGACAGCGATCACTATGCACTTGACCATAGTGATGACAATGTAGAACAGTTGATGAAGGATAAAAAGTTTGGCACCGTAGGAGCTGTTGCCTGCGACCAGGAAGGAAATATTGCAGCCGCCACCAGTACAGGCGGCATGACGAATAAAAAATACGGCCGCATTGGTGACAGTCCTGTTATTGGCGCCGGCACTTATGCCAACAATAAAACCTGCGCCATCAGTTGCACCGGCCATGGCGAGCCATTCATAAAAGCAGTAGCAGCCTACGATGTAAGTTGCCTGATGGAATACAAAGGTCTCACTTTAGAGGAAGCCATGCATGAAGTGGTGAATAACAAGCTGCCAAAAATTGATGGCGAAGGCGGCATGATTGGTGTAGATGCAGCGGGCAATGTATCGATGCAGTTCAACAGCGCCGGTATGTATCGTGGCGTTCGGGATAATGAAGGGAATAATTTTGTAAAGATTTACAAGGATTTGTTATAACCGCAAAGGCTCCAAGACGCAAAGAAGAACTTAGCGGCTTTGCGTCTTGGCGGTGAAAAAACATATGTCTACAAACAGTGGTACTTTTACCAACATCGTTGTGAACTTGTTCTGTCATTTATTCTTTTTTGGGGAAAAGAATAAATGATCTCACTTGTACCGCAAACCAATATGCAAAAGTTTTAATAACACAAATAAATTGCAGGGCAACCATATCAACATGAAAAAAATTGCAGTAATAGTAGCAGGTGGCAGCGGCACAAGAATGAACGCAGACATTCCCAAACAGTTTTTGCTATTGAGTGGCAAGCCCATTCTGTATTATACCATACATACTTTTTTAAACGCTTACAAAGATCTTTCCATTATACTCGTATTACCGGAAGAACACATTGCAGCCGGACAGGAGATCATCGATGCATTCTTTGATTATAACCGCATAAAAATAACTGCCGGTGGAAGAACAAGGTTTCATTCTGTACAAAACGGCTTGGAATTGATAACCGAAGAAAGCATTGTTTTTGTGCATGATGGTGTACGTTGTTTGCTCAGTACCGAGCTTGTTCAACGCTGCTACAATGATGCGCTGGAATTTGGTTCAGCCATTCCTGTCATTGACAGTAAAGACAGTGTGCGTTTGATAAAAGGCGAAGAAAATGAAGCCATCGAAAGAAGCAATATTAAACTGGTACAAACTCCACAAACCTTTCACAGCAAAATTTTATTGCCTGCTTTTAAAATCGACTTTAAAGAAAAATTTACCGATGAGGCAACTGTGGCAGAAGCTTTCGGTTTAAAAGTCCATTTAACCAATGGCGAAGAAAATAACATCAAGATCACTAACCCGGCAGATCTGTTGATAGCGGAACAATTGCTGGCAACTGCCAATGTGATTTAATGTAAACCATGCAATCTTATTTTACAAGCAACCATTTTTGGAATGTGTAATTCCAAAACGCCGGTTTATTTTTCAAACTTTTGAAAAATTGACAATCAATGTCGTTTACTTAACAACTTTTTTGATGCAAAGAGGCAAAGCCGCAAAGTTTTGTTTATTTTCTTTGCGTCTTTTCTTTCTTAGCGCCTTGCATGATTTAACCTAAAGTAAGAGGCATTGAATTGATACTGCCAAATTTGTAAAGATTTTATAAATTATTTTTTCGGGCAGGCGTTACCGGTAAATTTCAATATTCTGAATTATCTTCCCGTAGCAATTACGCAACTCACAACTATATTTCTCTCTTCTTTTTTATGAACACTAACCGGCGCATGGTATTATTCGTTGTGTGCAGTTGTATTGTATATGTCACGGCGTCGGTTTTAGCAACAGTTTTTCATTTCAACTGGCCGGTTTTTAAACGGGTGAATTTAATTGCTGACATTGTTAAAAAAGATTCCACGGAAATTGCTATTATAAAAGACAGTATCAGAACCGATACCCTTGCTGCAAAGCCTATTGTTATTGAAAAAACAGCCGCCAAAGATTTTTCCCTGTTTACACACGGGCACCTCATTACTGATTTTAATGTTGATACCATGCAGCCGGCATTGGTGCGGCTGATGAAAAAATTAAGCGACCTCAAAAAAGGTAAGCCCGCAAAAATCCGCATTGGATATTTTGGCGACAGTATGATTGAAGGCGACCTGCTCACCCAAACCTTACGCAAATTATTGCAGGGCGAATTTGGCGGCAAAGGTGCAGGGTTTGTCCCCATCAATTCTGCTTCGGCGCAATACCGGGAAACGGTGATCAGCAAAGTATCTGGCACCTGGGAAGAAACCAATTTTAAAAGCGAAGGCAAAAAGAACCACCTTTTTTTTTCCGGCTCTCTTTTTAAAGCCACCGATGATTGGGTAGAAATGAGCGACCATACCATTTTGAACAATGATGCACCAATTGAAAAAAGATTATTCTATGGCCACAGCGATGAACCGGCTACCATATCTGTTAACAATAAAAATGTAGCCGTTCCTGAAAAAGAAGAATTCGGAAATTTATTGATCGACAGCAGCACAGCCAATGCAATCAGGATTGATGCAACCGGCAACCAGTTGCCAATGTATGGTGTTAGTTTTGAAAGCGCCTCCGGCATTATCGTGGATAATTTTTCTTTTCGTGGAATCACAGGCATTGAATTAAATTTCCTTGATACTGCTTTTTTAAATGGCATTGCTGCAAACAACAGTTACGATTTGCTGGTATTTCAATACGGCGTGAATGTATTATTCAAGCCAAATGAAACCAATTTTAACTGGTATGGAAATATGTTGTTGCCTACTGTTAAAAAACTGAAGAAAAGTTTCAGCAATGCAGACTTTATTATTGTAAGTACCGCCGACAGGGCATTTCGTTATGATGAAGCATATAAGTCTGCAGTTGGTATCGACTCATTGATAAAAATGCAGGCAACCATTGCTTATGAAACGGGCGCCTGTTTTTACAACCAGTTTGAAACCATGGGCGGCCACAATTCAATTGTTGCCTGGGCTGATGCCAAACCATCGCTGGCCAAAAAAGATTACATCCATCCCAATCACCGGGGGGCTGAAATACTGGCAACATATTTTTATGAGGCATTGCTGAAAGATTATGACAAGTACCTTCAATCCGAAAAAAAATAACCGCCGATATGCCCCCCTTTGACATCGCATTGTTCCTGAAACAATTTTTATACGACCCCAACAATCCGCTGTTGTTCAACAATGGCTTTTTCGTTTTTTTCTTTACGGCATTTATAGCATTGTATTATTATTTTAGAAACAACTTCAAAATCCGCAGGTATATTTTTTGTTTTTTCTCTTTGTATTTTTTTTACAAAGCAAGTGGCTTGTTTGTAGGACTGGTAATAGCTGCAGCCATTGCTGATTTTTATTTGTCGAATGCCATTTACAAAACACAAAACAAAAATTCAAGGAAAGCGCTACTGGTTTGCAGCATCGTTTTTAACCTCGGCATCCTATTTTATTTTAAGTACACCAACTTTTTTATATCGCTCAGCAACGATGTTTTGGGGCAACACAATCATCCATTGAATTTGCTGTTGCCGGTGGGCATTTCATTTTATACTTTTGAAAACCTCAGTTATACCATTGATGTGTACCGCAACCAGTTTGAACCGGCAAAAAAATTCAGCGACTATTTGTTGTTTCTTTCTTTTTTTCCCAAGCTGGTGATGGGGCCCATTGTGAGGGCGCATGATTTTGTACCGCAGATCAACAAACCTTTTGTTATTTCCGAGAACGATTTTGCCAAAGGTTTTTACCTTATCCTTTCCGGCCTGTTTAAAAAACTGATCCTCTCCGATTATCTTTCTTTGAATTTTGTAGATTATGTTTTTGACGACCCGGCAAGATACACAGGACTTGAAAATTTGTTTGCGGTGTATGGTTATGCCGCCGTTATCTATTGCGATTTTAGTGGCTACAGCGATGTGGCGCTGGGCATTGCAAAATGGCTTGGATTCAGTATTCCGCCAAACTTTTTGTCGCCTTATCAAAGTAAAAACATTAC
>CAXTPJ010000336.1:0-4625 GCA_964245855.1 uncultured Ferruginibacter sp.
CATACGGTACCCTTTGCTACTTTGTATTATTTTGGTAATTGCATACACTGCATGACTGGTAGAGATGCCAGTATACCAAGCCATTGACCGTAATGGGAAACTATTGCAGAAGCGGTGTCTTGTTGAAGCTTCTAACATTACAGGCACCTGTAGTATTTTATGGCTTAGCTTGTCATTTTGAAATTTGCTATATGCTAATTTTATTTATGTTTGTTACCTAATTCTACAATCATGAAACGATTCTACCTGTCACTTGCATTACTATACTGCAGCCAGTTTGTAGCTGCACAAAATGTTGGCATCGGCACTAACACGCCCGCCTATCCGCTTACCGTAGTCGCTAATTCGGGTACAGCGGGTGGCATCACTCAAAAAAACGGAATAGTTGAATTGGGCTTCTACACCAGCGGCAGCAGCGCTTACCTGCAAACATGGACTGCCCATGACCTTAATCTGGCCACTAATAACGGGGCTGCCAAACTAACCATTGCTACAACCAATGGGTATGTAGGTATCAATACTACTACACCAACTGCCCAATTAGATGTAAGTGGTAGCTTCCGTTTGCGGGGCAATAATGCCGGGGCTGGTAAAATACTAACTGCCGCAGACGGCAGTGGCAATGCAAACTGGCAGGATGCTTATCGTTTTACACTACCCTATTCAGCTACTTCAAATGACGAAACCCCTGACTATGCTGAGTTAGAAATAACAACTACCAGTACCGGTACAGGTGCAGGCTATTTCAAAATCGACAATCCCAACAATAACCAGGAAACATTGTATGCCGGTAGCACCGGTTCAGGCGCCTGCATTAGGGCAAACGCTAACGGAACCGGCAACGCCGGTTCGTTCACCATTTTCAATAACTTCAATACACTGCCTGCTTTAGCATGTTATACCAATGGCACCGGTGGTGCGCTGGAGGCTGAATCTGCCGGTTTTAGCAGGGACATAGCTATATTTCGAAACAACAACGGCAGGGTAGCCCGTATAGACGGCACGGGCAAGGGTTACTTCAATGGCGGCACACAAACCGGCGGCGCCGATGTTGCAGAAGCGTTTGCGGTAACCGGCAACCGCAGCACCTACGAACCCGGCGATGTACTGATTATCAGCATTACTGCTGATCGTACCGTTACTAAAAGCAGTAACGCTTACAGTACTTTGGTAGCAGGTGTGTATGCCACCAAACCAGGCGTATTGCTTACGGAACGCATGGAAGGCGATACCCAAGCAGATCTTGTACCCATGGGTGTGGTGGGCGTACTACCTACCAAAGTTTGCACAGAAGGTGGCCCTATACACCGGGGCGACCTGCTGGTAACGTCTTCCACAGCAGGACATGCAATGAAGGGCGCCAAAAAGAAAACGCAACTGGGTATGGTAATCGGCAAAGCCTTACAGGATTTTGATGGCAACCAACCCGGGATAATCAATGTACTGGTAAATGTGAAGTAACTGGCCGGCAAGTCATAATCACCAAACAGCAACACCGCATGAGGAATAGAATTTAATCATCTGCTGCATCAGCGAAATCAAAACTCGTTTGCACACCCTGCATTAGCCTTACTCCCTTCAATGTATCGAAGGGACTGCATTTAGCAGCATGGTTAATTTGCGCCACATGGAGGTAAATTAATGTGGTGCGGATGCAGGAATGGCCCAGCAATTCTTTGATGGAAACAATACTCACCCCGTCTTCCAGCAAATGCGTTGCATAGGTGTGGCGCAGGGTATGCACATTGATGTGTTTTTTAATTCCAGCCATTTGTGCAGCCCTCGTAATAGCCCATTGAACACTGCGCTGGCCATACTTTGCTTCAAATACAGTAGAGAAACGATTTTCTTTTGGTGTACGGTTGCCGCTGAAAAGCCAACTGGTTGGCCTGTATAATTGAATGTATTTTTCAAGTATGGGCGGCAATATTTTTCCCAACGGTACATAACGGTCCTTCTTTCCTTTACCCTGCCTAACATGCACTACTGCCCGTTGCAAGTCAATATCGGTAACCTTTATATTCCTTACCTCTCCGCAACGCAAGCCGCAGCCATACAGCAAAGCAATCATTAACCGGTGTTTCAGGAGGCAAGGAGTATTGATCATGGCAACCATTTCTTCTTTACTCAGCACCACAGGCAATTTTTTTCGTTTACGTATCACCGGTAGTTTTAAACTCAGTTCTTTCATCCCTTCCATCCGGTACAAAAAACGCAAGGCACATATGGCAAATTTAAAATAGCCGTCTGTGGTTTCAGGATGATGCTGCTTTACCCAGTATAAATATCCTTCCACCTGGTCGAGCGATAAAACTGTTGGCAGGCAGTTGAAGTGTAAAGCGATGGCTGCAAGACTGCGGCCGTATGTATTACTTGTACTTTGTGACAAGTTGTTGATCGATATCTTTCTTAAAAACTTCTGGTAAAGGGTTTCAAATCCGGCGACAGAGCGGCATGCTTGTTCTACGATGGTCATACTTTTTTATAAGCAAGGTAAAATAGCGGCACCCTTATTTTTAAAGAAAAGAGAAATAATTGCAACAGATCAGACTCAAATTATCAATACAATAAAATGATCCGGTAAAACGTTCCATCAGTATATCTATCCGTAAACCAACACAACTTTTATGAAAAACTATTTCATCAAATTACTTCCGGCAATCATTGTATTTGTTTTATTATTTTCTGCCTGCAGCAGTTCCCGCTCCACACATCATCGTGGTGTTAACAACAGTGGTTACAGGGGCTATTAATTATCTCTGTAAATAAATTTATTGTGATAAGCAACTGTGTAGATTTCAATTCCTTGTTGATCATTTACTGGCATAGAGTAATTAACTACTACTTGTTATTGTAAATATGTTTCGGCCATTAAGGATTTTAAAAAGCCAAAGACTCCAGGTTTCATCTTTCTTCCCTTTATATCTATAATTTTAATGAGGCTTGTCTAACAAAAAACACATTGCCTGCACATTGACCATTCAACATTGACGTCCCTTCCATCACATAAAGAAAAATACCATTAAAAAAAGGGTTTTACATCTTTACTCATTTACAGGCTTGCTGTATGTTTGCTTCATCAAATGGTATTGATACAAGCAAACCAAAGCTTGAAAAAAATTGGTGAGAAAGTGTACAGGCGCCTGTTCCTTTTTTATATCCTTTGAAACGACTATTCAATCAATATCTTTAGTGCTGACGAATCGATAAAACGAAATTGGAAGATGATTCAATTTGTTCCCAAATTGAATCTTTCTGATGTACATCATTGCAACAAAACATAGTAAATAGCAAAATGCTGTACCCATAATTACACCCTGGGATAATGGTGGCAAACAAATTTTCTTGCTGGCGTTATTGGCTTCAGGTAAAACATAGTACTTATTCTTTGCCGGTTAATATCCAAATAAAAGTATCCCTTTCAAAAAACTTCTCCCTACCTCCTGCATTTGAACTATATTAGACAGGCGTTACCAATTACAACCTCTTCAACCACCAGAATACAAGCCTGCCTTATCAGCCGGCCATCCACCCAAAAAAAACAAACAGCATTTCCCTTTAACAATGCTGCTGTGCTGCCCTGTTAATCAAACGCATTATGGATAAAGTGATCTTACTGCACACCCAGTCTATCATGGCTTTTATTTTGGCCACTACACAACTGGGCATGCTCATTTATTTACTGCGGCTGCATACTGCTACCAAGATCAGGAGCTGGATGATTGCCAATTATGCTGCCTCCGTGATATGGCAGTTAGACCAAACCATCCGTGGCAGCCTTCACCCTGATGTGCAGGGATCATTGCTCTACAAAATTGAAACAGTATTCATCTATAGTCCGGCGCTCGCAGTATTGGTATTGAGTTACCTGCAAATACTGTATTTGTTTTTATACCAGCCTTATGAAAAAGAACGCCGCATCATGGTCATCATCGTGGTGCCGGTAGTAATTGGTTTGGTAGCCATCAATGCCTGGAACGAGTTTGGCAACAACAGCAACCTCTTCGTTTTCCAGGTAACCTCTTTCTTGTATGGATTGCTTACCAATATCTGGGCACTGGTGATCAGTATCCGCAAAGCAAGGCTGTTGAAAAACCTGGATCAACATGCGGCAAAAGCACACCGGTTGCTGGTATTGGTAAATGTTGGTTTCATCGTGATGTGTATGGTTGCAGTGATCGCAGGCTTGTATAGCCCTGTCGGTTACTGGACATTCTTTATTCTCATCTGGCTTTGCAACCTCGGGCAGATCATTGTGTACATTACCTACTCTGCCGTACCGGCAAGCTTCCAGGTAAAGATCACGGGTTTTAGTTTTGTTACAGTTGTTACACTCATCATTGCAGTAACACTAGTATTTTTTCCACCTTTGCTGCCATCAGAAATTGATGCCCGCATGGCACAGCAGCGTGGGCTGGCAGAGATGTTTATTTTCATTGCTGCCGCTACCGTTTTCATTGTTGCTTTTTTACCGGGCTTACTGCGCAGGAGTTTTTCGCTACCATTAAAACGTTTACTCTCAGGTGTTAAGCAGGTTAATTCCGGCGACCTGACGGTACAGGTAGACGTACGCCTGCCGGATGAAATTGGCGAACTCACACACAACTTTAACCAGATGATGGAAT
>CAXTPJ010000337.1:0-4623 GCA_964245855.1 uncultured Ferruginibacter sp.
AATTTCATCGTTGGTCATTTCCATGGCAATCATTTTAAGGATTTGTATTTCCCGTGGCGTAAGTATTTCTTTTACCTGGATAGACTGGAGCTTTTTTTCATGTGTAGAATCGATCAGTTTTACAGCCACCTGGCTGCAATAGTACACTTCGCCGGCCAGTACGGTGCGGATGGCTTTCATCATTTCGGCGGGCTCAATATTTTTGAGAATGAACCCTTTTGCGCCGGCCTCCATCATGCTTTGTATATAGGGCAATTCATCATAATTGCTCAAAGCCAGTATTTTCATATCGGGCTTAAAACGCAGGATGCGTTCAATGGTTTCTGCGCCCGACAACCCGGGCATCTGGTAATCTATGATCACCAACTGAAAATTTTGCCTGCCTATTTTTACAATTGCTTCTTCACCGCTTTCCGCTTCGCTTACTTTAAAGCTGATGTTTTTCTGCAACGACTCCAGCATCACTTTCAAACCGTCCCGTATCATCATGTGGTCGTCAATGATGAGGAGTTGAATGATTTGTTTTATTGATTTTGCTCCAGGCATGGTCAGTTGTTAAACGGAACTGTTATAAAATAGCTTGTTCCTTTGCCGGCATTACTTTCAATATCAAGCGTACCCGCATGTGATGTAACCCTTGATTGCACATTTTGTAACCCCATGCCTTTGCAAGGTTCAGAAATATTAAAACCAGTGCCATTGTCTTTTAAAAATAACCGCAACTCCTTTTTATTTGCCCGGAAAACAATGTTGATTTTATCAGCTTTTCCATGCCGGGTGGCATTGTTAATAAATTCCTGTATAATCCTGTAAAGGTCAATGTCCAGTTCGGGCGAAAACACCGGCATCAGTTTCGATTGCCTGATAATTACCTGTACTTTGTTCTTTATCCAGAACTGGTTACAAAACTCCTTTACAGCTTTTATCAATCCGAACTCTTTCAGTGTTTTGGGCATCAGGTTAAAACAAACATCCCGCATATCTGTAATTACTGCTGCCAATGCTTCATTTGATTTGTGCAAAATGTTTAATTCCTTTTTATCCTTTACATTTTGCCCGATGCTGCTTATATAGAACTTGATGGCAGATAATTGCTGGGTAAGGCTGTCATGGATATCTTTTGCCAGCCGGGTACGTTCATTTTCCTGCGTGTCAATAATTGCCCGTATGATCATTTCTTTTGTTTTTACCTGGTAACTGATATCGCTGGCCGTAAGCAATACAAGGTTCTTTTTTGCTTCCTTCTTAAAATGTGTGGCGGTAAGTTTTACATGTATCATCCCCCCTGCCTTTGTTACCAGCATACTTTCATTGAACACTGCTTCCTGCTTTGCTTTAAGCTGTTGCTGTATTTGATTAAACAACGACGTTTTTTTACCATGCAGTTTGTTTATAGCGACCCCTTTCAGCATCTCTGTTGCATAACCCAGTTGTTGCGACACCAGTTCATTTACATCCTCAATAATGCCCTTACTGTTTAAAACAAATACCATGTCGGATACAGAATTAAAAATACTATTGAAATAATTTTTTGAAATAGTGATGGTCTCCAGTTCTTCTGCCATCATATTGATCCCGTTAATTACGGCATCTATTTCATCATACCTGTCTGATATCCCTAACTTTTTATCAAACTGTCCTTTGGAATATTCACTGAGCTGCAGGTTGATTTGTTTTAAACGTTTGTCCATAAAAGAATTTTATTCTGCTGCGATAAATTGCTGAAGCCATTTTTCGGCACTGGATAAATTAGAAAATATTTTTACCGGCATGGTACCGGGCTTATGAACCTTTAAAAAAAATCTGCCAAGAAAAGCGCTGAAAGGCGAACCCACTACAATAGCAGACGCCACAAGGCCTGCCGTTGCTTCAGCGGATGCCAGGTAATCCCTTGCAGGTTTATCCATACTGATAATGCCATGGCTGATGATCAGCGAAGGCATTGGTTTGTTTCCGGTAAAAAATATGCGGGACTGGACAATTGTTTTTGCTGCCTCAAGGTTGATATGAATACCACGTTTGTAGGTGCCTACCAGTATATTATTCTTTATGCGGAGATGTACATAAGGTGTATCAAACTCCATATAGTAAAGATAACAGGCACATGCATTTAACAAATACGTTTTTATACTTAAATACAAAGTGTTTTTCGTCTTTTTGAATATCAGTCTTTCATACGTTGTCTGCGGCCGCACGAATAACCAAGTTTGAGGTATGATTTTTCACCTTCAAAAAAACCTACCATGAAACGCAACAACGGCTTTTACGACACGGTAGACCAAATCGTGTCTTACGGGAAAGAAAAAGGGATCCTTCATCTTTATACTGCCACCGACCCATTCAATGGGATGCGCCTGGTAATTAAAGGAAAACAGGTCACCAATTTTGGCTCCTGCAGCTATCTCGGGCTTGAATTTAACCCTGCATTAAAAGCAGGCGCCACCAATGCCATTGAAAAATATGGCACGCAGTTTTCTGAGTCCAGGGCTTACGTATCCATTGGCCTTTACAAAAAACTCGAAATACTATTGGCCAAGTTATTTGGTGCCTATTGTGTAGTAACGCCAACCACTACACTCGGGCACATTGCCTGCATACCGGTGATTGTTGATGATGGCGATGCTGTGATCATGGACCAACAGGTACACAATTCTGTGCAAACTGCCGTGCAACTGGTTAAAGCAAGGGGCGTACACATAGAACTGGTGCGGCATAACCGGATGGACCTGCTGGAAGACCGTATAAAGGAGTTACGACAAAAACATACAAAGATCTGGTATATGGCTGATGGCATTTATTCTATGTTTGGTGATACCTGTCCTGTTGATGATTTGCATTTATTACTGCACAAATACCCGGAGTTTCATTTGTATGTGGATGATGCACACGGCATGAGTATCCATGGCAAATATGGCCGGGGATATGTACTGAGCAATCATGATATCCATGCAAAAATGGTAATGGCCACTTCACTTAACAAAGCCTTTGCTTCAGGCGGTGGTGTATTGGTTTTTGGCAATAAAACGCTTGGTAAAAAAGTTGGAAATGTTGGCGGGCCTTTACTAAGCTCCGGCCCCATGCAACCTTCTGCGCTCGGTGCCGCCATAGCCTCTGCAAGGATGCACCTCAACACTTCATTTACCGATCTGCAGGCAACATTGCAAAACAATATCCGGTTTACAACAGAAAGGCTGAAACATTATAAACTACCGCTTATATCCGTTGCCGGCGCAGCCATTTTCTTTGTAGGCGTAAGCCTGCCCAGGCTGGGACATAACATTGTACGGCGGATGCTGGATGCCGGCTATTATGTAAACCTCGGTATTTTCCCAACCGTTCCTATGAAGCAGACCGGTATACGTTTTACCATTACCCGCCTGCACAGTTACACAGAAATTGAAAATATGATTGCAGCACTGGCAGCTATTTTCCCTGTAGCCATGGAAGAAGAATCTATTACCATGGAAGAAATTTATAAGGGGTTTAAACTGGCGGTACCAAAGGAACTATTAAATGATGCTTTGATGGCCTCAGCAAACCGTAATACGGTACCGCTTAAAATGTTTCAATACAACAGCATAAAGGAAATTGAAAAAGCAAGCTGGAATAAACTCTTTGAAGGAAAGGGAACTTTTGACTGGGATTCGCTGCAATTACTGGAAAAGGTATTTAACGGCAATGTGCTCCCGGAAGATAACTGGCTTTTTAATTATATCATTATCAAAGACAGGGAGGATCATGTTATTGCAGCTTCTTTCTTTACCACTACTGTATGGAAAGACGATATGCTTTCACCTGGCAGCATATCGGAACAACTGGAGAAGAAAAGGTCGAAAGAGCCTTATCATTGTACCAGCAGGGTTATTTGCAGCGGATCGCTCATCACGGAAGGCGAACACCTTTATATCAATTATATATCGCCACTCTGGAAAGAAGCGCTGCAATTGATGCTTGAAAAGGTGTACAGCCTGCAACAGTTGCACAATGCCAATCACATTGTACTGCGGGATTTTCATGGCATACAGCCCGAGGTAGATTCCCTGATGGTTGACAATGGTTTCTTCAGAATTCAAATGCCGGATACCCATATTATCCATAAACTTAGCTGGGAAGGGCCAACAGAATTTTTACAGGCCCTTTCAGTAAACTCCAGGAGACAACTTGCCAAAAAAGTACTGCGGCACCAGGATAAGTTTGATACAAATATCGTAACAGGAAACGTGGATGATGCTGAATTAAAAGATTGGTACCGGTTATACCTGAATGTAAAAGATAACAGTTTTGAATTGAATACTTTTGCTTTACCCTTTAAACTGTTCTGTGAATTGGTGAACAGTGATAACTGGGAAGTAATCAGGCTTTCCCTTAAAAACACTTCAAATAATGCTGATACCTGTTGTGTTATATTCTGTTATAAAACAACCCTGCGTTATATCCCTATGATTATCGGGCTTGATTATACACACAATAAAGAATTGAATATCTATCGCCAGGCATTGTACCAGCTTGTTTTAAGAGCAAAGGAACTTAATAAAAAACAGATACTGCTTGGTTTTTCTGCCACTACCGAAAAACAAAAACTGGGCGCCGCAACCATTGAAACGTATGCTTATATGCATTCGG
>CAXTPJ010000338.1:0-4623 GCA_964245855.1 uncultured Ferruginibacter sp.
ATAGGGGTTTTGCGTTTGGCATTAATTGAGTTCAACAGAGAAAGCATATCGATCTTCTTACCATTGAGCAGGCGGGGATCAAATACTGCCTCAATCTCAATTCCTTCAAATACATTTTGCTCATCATCTGTGTCAGGAAGCAGGTCAGCTATCTGCAAAATGTTCTTTTGAAATTGCGCTGCAGTCTTAAAATCACCGATCAATTCACACTTTCTTTTCATGTTCACTGCACTCTCATATTCCACCTGCAGTATGAATTGCTTTTTAAGATTGATGATCGTTGAAAATAATTCCTGGCTTGCATTGATATCACTGTAGGCCTGCCGCATACTCAATTTATCATTCATGCGCATCAGCTGGGCGATGATCTCCTGCTTAGTATATCTACAGCTCACGGTTTGATTATAGATAAACTGGTACCGGTCTAACTTTTCCTGCTGTTTTTTGCTCAGTTTGAAGTCTTCCGGAAGGCGATTGCTTATGTATTGTTTAATGGTTTGCCAATCCGCAATTTCTTCAGATATCACAGCCGATCCCTGTCTTACCTGCTCTGCCTTTTCCCGCAGCCTGGCTAATACGTCACTCATCGGTCAATTGTTTTTAGTTCTGATTCCTGTAAAATATTCATGGCCATAGTTTGGGCAGGAGAAGATCCACTGTCAGCAAGTTTGAAAATCTTTTCTCTCAGGTCATGTTGGCGCTGGAGGCGACCACCGTGAAAGGCCCTGTATTCGGGAGTACCTGAAACCTCACATTGATAGACGAAATGATCGATATTATCTAACTCGACCATGACAGCAATTTCACGGGGAACAAATGCGAGCTCTGCCAGGCGTTTTATTTCCTCCAGTTGTTCGTTAGTCAAAGATTGTAGCGCCATCGGATATTTTTTTGATGTGATCGATGTACCAATTACCCAAGCTTTCATTCATGGATACTACACCGGTTTCAATTTTTGGGTTACTTGTCCAGTTAGCACTGGCCATCACAGTAAGGGTGCCGGCCGGATGCTTTAAGACACATATTTTTGCATGCACTGCAGTAAGGAAGATCTTCGCAAAATTTGACCTGGCTAAATGATATACTTCAGCAGTCCGGATGGAGGCCCTATGATCAAGTACCATGGTAACTTTGGTCAACCATTTATTTTCGATGGCGGTGAGTAATTGCCGGATGCTGAATTCACGGATAGCATAAGTGGTAACAAACAGTTCTGCAGGCTGATATTTGTTCAACAGTGGCATAATCATGTCATGCATGCTCCAGTCCCCTTTAGAGATAAAGAAAGTGGATTTACCAGGCTGTATTTTATCGAGCAGCAACTGAAGGCGCTCAGGGTTTTTACAAATGACGAAATCCATTCCATCATCAATGGAATGAATATGCTCACCTGTTTGTTTTGCTACTGTTGATTTTCTTGTAATAAGCGCCATCTTTCTGCGAGTTGATCAATTAATAATTGGCGATCCTGGATTAGCTGCAGGCGCTCCGGGGTGGGTGGCCTTAGTTTCAATTTGCTGATGCTTTTCCTGGCATTATCGAGTTTTTGTTTTACCTGGCTATCTGCAAAAATGTTAATGTCGACAGGGCCAGAATGATCTGGCTGATCAGCCACAGGTAGCCTGCCATTTGCTTTTACAAAATCAGCCCGGTCATACAATTCGCTATAAATTTTTGATAAGCGTAAAACCTCCAGTGCCATCTTTCCCCGGGGTATAACAAGATCCTGCCTGTTGATTTGTTCATGCAGATCAGGAACGGCATTGAAGAGTACTGCCCTGAGGTTCATGCATTCTTTATACGCTGCATGAGCCTGTTGAAGGCAAGCATTGTACAAATAAGGGTTTAAGACTGTTTGCTGAGTACTTTGGTTTTGATTGGTTTCAATTGCTGTAGTGGGGTTGTCATCAGTTGCTTGCAGTTGTTGCACTGGTTCTTGCAGACCTTTTTCAGACAGGGAAATTGAGGTAGGTTTTGCTTGGACATTTTGCTGTTTTAAAAATTCATAAATAGCTAACAGCTCATTGTACAGGCGATTGGCGAGGTAAGACGATTTACGGGATGTAAAGATATCAGCAAGCGCTTTATCGTCTCCTAATTGACAATAAAGCGCCACCCCTACGGAGTAATCCTGGGAACCATTCAACCATGCCTGCAAATGTGTTAGCATGGTTCAAATTACTGTGAGGCGTTCGCCTCAAAAAGGACAGTTATTTTTCTTCAGGAGAGGTACTTTCGATAGTTCTCGATTTCAGTTTACTGCTTAGCCAAAATTCAGCGGCTCTTATTGTTTCTGCTGATGTATGTTCGGTACAATCGTCACCCCAATCTTTAACTTCAACTAAGTAAAATAAGGGCCATTTTGAAAGCCAATTAACGATATACATTTTTTTTGGAGGCAGAGTATGTACTATAAATGGGCCTTTGCTTTTAGTATCTTCTGGATCAGAAAATAAAAATTTTGGATATGCTCTTGACATGTTGAGGTTTCGTTTTTATACAGGTGATGCGCCTGCTTTGATAAGGTGTAAATATACAAAAAAATCTCCCTGTAGAAACAGAGAGATTAACGTTTAAAACAAATCGGGTGTTCAAAAAATATTAAACTTCGTCAGCCAATAATTCAGGCGTCAAAGTGTACAGCTGTACATAACCGTTCTGGTAAGTGATGGTGCCACTGTAGCCCTTTACACCATCCTTTGTAGTACCGGTGCTAAAGTCTGCTTTGAAATATGCGTACACACAATCACATCCCAATTGGTAGTGAATACCTGCGGCACAATCACTGTCTTTTACCATCGCAATCAATGGCTGATTGATCAAGTTTTTCACAGCCTCATGTACTTCCGCATAGCTACCAGGAATAAACACTTTACATTCAAAGTCTAATTTCTGAAAGCCAGTGTCACCAATTGTTTTTGCATCCAACTGGTTCTTTTCAGGTGCCAGGGCAAACTTGATAAAACCTTTGTCTTCTTTAAATACGTGGGCTGTTTTAATTCTTACTTCATCGCCGGGATTGGTGAATGGCGCAACCGGGCATTTGATACCGTTGTCTTCAAAATCATACACAGGAGCGATCAGTACATAATCAGAAATACCGCTTTGGGTATTCTTAAAAGTTTTCAAATTTTTAAAAGCGTAAGCCATAAAAAATAATTGTAGGGGGATTAGATAATGGGGTTCTGGTCGAAGGAAGGCGGCTTATAACACCTCCTTTAAAATTCCCTGGCCATCGATTTTTAGAAGCGACTGCAGCAGCTTTTCATCTGTCGCAACCTCTTCAGAAATCAACACGTCCCTGCTGCCTGGCAACTGGAAGCTTGCTACACGGAAGAGATAAGATTTTCCAGCAACCTTTACCGCTTCAGTTGGTATTGTTGGAGGTTTAACAGCCGCCGTTTCTACCGTTTTTGCAATACCAACAATTTTCATCAAGCCTGCCAAAGCTTCTGTGTTCTTTGCGTTGATTTCTTTCTGCTCGGCCAATTGTGCCTGGAGCTCTGCAACGCTGAGTTCTTTTTCCATAAAAAATATTAAAGAGATTTTAAAATATTGTTTGCCTCCAGACTAACTGGAAGTTTACCGCTTAGGCCGGTAAGTCCTGGTCATTTGTCCAGACCAAATTGTCCTGGATAAACCCTAAGCCAATCCAGAAATCAGTATAAACTTTAACCAGCCTGTCTACCTTTTCAACTTCAACAATGGTTCTGTTACTGCCGCCTTTAAATGCCATGATAGCATTGGCTTTTGGAGTAGCCCAAATCTTGGTAACACCACTCATGCTGCCCCTTGGATTTACCGAAACATTTTCGAAATCCTGGATCAACATGTTTTCAGAAACCTGGGCGTAGTTGCTGTTGTACTTAACCCTGCGGCCTTGTTTGTAGCGTAAGCCTAGTGCACGGCTGGTTTGGATTTTCATTGGTGTGTTCCAGTACAGTTCAGGAACACCCTGGGCGAAGGTTTCCAACTGTGTGCACCAGGTCGCTGGAGTAGCATTCGGTGCGCCGGTAACAATCGGAACAATTGTGCCGCCGGTGATCGCAGTATTGATGATCTTTTTCAAACCGTTAAAAGCAGCGTTGGCAGGGCCGGCAGTTCCTGCAGTAGGAGCAACACGCACAGCACCGTAGAGATTTTTAACGATGTCATGGTTGATCTGCCCCATGCAATACTTTTCAATGAAACATCTTACGAACGGCCATTCAGTCCTGTCCAGTTTTTCGCTGGTTAGGAATGAAAGCCATTGGTTTTTCAATGCGTCCGGATAAAAAGACTGATCCATTTTTACATTAAACAATGGAATTTCTTTGGGTGTGAAAGTCACACCGCCCTTAGGTGTGAATCCTGTTTGGAATGCCTGCAAAACTTCAGCATACTCAACATTGGATTCACGCAAAATGGTGTCCTCTGTTGTTACTACGGTAAAGTCCTCCTGGTCTGCGAATTGTTCACGCAGGGTATCGTGAATATTCGTTTCATTTTGGCCATTGTCCATGTAGAACTCGCCGAAGGCAGTTACTACAGAGGAACTGGTAATTGTGGTAGCCATGATTAAAAAATAATTTTGATAGGGGTGATTAAAATTGTTTAGATGGGGTACGGATTAACTTATTTTTT
>CAXTPJ010000339.1:0-4619 GCA_964245855.1 uncultured Ferruginibacter sp.
GCCACCTGGTATTACGGGGCTGCCAAAGTCACCGCCGTCCACATCTTCCACAAATTTTTGGATATGCAGCAAAGCCCTTAATTTAACCGTATCCAAACTACCATTCCTGTGTTTCGCCACTTTTACATAGGTTTCGCCTTTGTTGCTTTCGCCCATTTCATTGGCGGTAATATCATAGTATTCCGGGCGGTAAAGGAACATTACCATATCCGCATCCTGCTCAATAGCACCGGATTCCCTCAAATCACTCAACTGCGGAATTTTAGCACCCTCTTTTCTCTTTTCAACGTCACGGCTTAACTGGCTCAGCGCAATGATCGGAACCTGAAGTTCTTTTGCCAATCCTTTTAAATCCCTTGAGATACTGCTGATTTCCTGTTCCCTGTTACCATTTTTATTGCTGCCACCTCCGCTCATTAACTGTAGGTAGTCAATAATGATAAGGCCTAAATTATGTTTGTTTTTCAAACGGCGGCACTTTGCCCTTAACTCAAAAATATTCAGGGCTGCTGTATCATCAATAAAAATTGGTGCGTTGCTGAGGCGTTCAATACCTCGTTTGTACAACTGCTTCATCTCATGTTCTTCCAGTTTACCACGACTGATCTTTTCCAGCCAGATTTCACTTTCTGCACTCAGGATACGTTGTACCAACTGGCCGGCGCTCATCTCCAAACTAAAGAAAGCAACTGCGGTTGGTTTGGTTGGATGAAGCGCTGCAGTACGAACAAGGTTCAAGGCAAACGCTGTTTTACCCACAGATGGCCTTGCTGCCAGGATGATCAGATCCGTTGGCTGCCAGCCATAAGTCAGTTTATCCAATGTAGGAAAACCACTCGGAACACCGGTAATGTCTTCATCACGGTTACGCATATCCTCAATACGCTGGATGGTTTTTACCAATACAGTATTGATGTCGTCAAAGTTTTTGCGCAGGTGATTATTGGTAATTTCAAACAATTTACTTTCTGCATCATCCAGCAAATCAAATACATCTGTGCTGTCTTCGTAGGCATCACCGATAATTTCGCCGCTGATGCGGATAAGTTCACGCTGGATAAATTTTTGCAATACGATCCTGGCGTGAGATTCTATATTGGCAGAAGAAACCACTGCATTGGTTAACCGGCTTACATAATAAGGGCCGCCAACAATGTCCAGTTCTTCTTTCAGTTTTAATTCTTCTACCACCGTCAATAAGTCAATCGGCATACTTTTTTGCGCCAGCGAAGTCATGGCTTTAAAAATGCGCTGGTTGGCATCTACATAAAAACATTCTGCTTTTACAATTTCTATCACGGTATCAAAAGCACTTTTTTCCAGCATAATAGCACCCAGTACGGCTTCTTCTAAATCTTTTGATTGCGGGGGTACTTTACCGAATACCATACTGCCAAGGTCGAGCGATGGTTTCCTTCTTGTCTTACGGTCCTTATTGAGGTTTAAATCCATTTTCTAAAAAAATTGAACGATGTATATTGAGTTATTTACCTGAAAAATGCTGTTTCAGCAAGCGGGTATAGTGCCAGGGCCGGAAAATCCATTGGTAGCAAATAGCGCTTTAACAGTCACCAATTTTTTATTGGGCGGCTAAGATAGAAGCAAAAAACTTCCCGTTTATTCACAACCGGTTGTTATCAAGTTTTTTTACTGATTACCCACATCCCATTCACAGGCAAAGGTAGTTTATTCACAGGCTATCCACCGGGTTATTAACAGGCATTTATCAAATAAAATGGCGGTTGGTAATAATTTATTAACATGAGAAATAACCCTTTTTTATTTTTCTGCACCAAAATGATTTTCTTTTCAACTTGATTTTTTCAATCAGAATCAGTAGTGATTTTACTTTCCTTTCTGGACGGGCTTTTACGCAAATTGTATCCTTAACCTTCAATAACTATCTTTGCCAACAATCAAAAAATAGCAATCAATCAATGACCATTAGTTACAACTGGCTGAGTGAATACCTTCCTGAAAAAATTGAACCGGAGAAGCTGAGTAAAATATTGACTTCCATCGGGCTGGAAGTGGAAAGCCTGGAAAAATACGAAGAGTTGAAAGGCGGCCTGCAGGGCCTTGTGGTAGGCGAAGTACTGGAATGTGCCAAACACCCGGATGCGGATAAACTCAGCCTTACCAAAGTAAACATTGGTGCAGGCGAATCATTGCAGATCGTTTGTGGCGCACCTAATGTGGCAGCAGGACAAAAAGTAATTGTGGCTACTGTTGGCGCTACTATATATCCAACCGGCGGTGAGCCAATGACGATGAAGAAAGCAAAGATCCGTGGAGTGGAAAGCTTTGGAATGATCTGCGCCGAAGATGAAATTGGGTTAAGTGATAACCATGCCGGCATAATGATATTGCCCGCTGACACAAAAGTAGGGTTACCGGCGGCCGAATATTTTGGCGCCTATAATGATTTTATTTTTGAGATCGGGCTTACACCTAACCGCATGGATGCCATGAGCCACCTGGGTGTAGCAAAAGATGTATGTGCTTACTTATGCCACCATATTAAAAAAGATACACTGATAAAATCACCATTCAAAAATGGTTTTAAGCCAGATCACCAGGGTTTACAGATCAGTGTAACAATTGAGAATAAAGAAGCCTGTCCAAGATATGCAGGTGTAAGGTTGCAGGGTGTAACAGTAGCGGATAGCCCAAAATGGCTGCAGCAAAAATTAAAAAGTATCGGGCTTCGTCCGATCAATAATATTGTTGATATCACGAATTTCATTTTGCATGAAACGGGTCAGCCTTTACATGCATTTGATGCTGATATGATCACAGGTAATAAAGTAGTGGTAAAAAATTTTCCGGAAGGAACTCCTTTTGTAACATTGGATGACAAGGAAAGAAAGTTGTCAGCAGAAGACCTCATCATCGCCAATGAGACAGAAGGAATGTGTATTGCCGGCGTATATGGTGGCGCAAAAAGTGGTGTGAAAACAACCACTAAAAATATCTTTCTAGAAAGTGCCTGGTTCAATCCTACAACCATCCGTAAAACATCCATCCGCCATGGATTGCGTACAGATGCTGCTACCCGTTTTGAAAAAGGAGTAGATATCAGCAACACAGTAAACGTGTTGAAAAGGGCAGCGCTGTTGATAAAAGAAATCGCCGGTGGTGAGATTGCTTCTGACATTGTGGATGTGTATCCTGCACCAAAGCCTAAAACAGAAGTGGCCATCAAATACCATTACCTGAAAAAATTGAGTGGTAAAAATTATCATGGCGATACCATCAAAAATATTTTAACCGGTTTGGGTTTCGAGATCATCAAAGAAGGCCTGGATGATTTGCGTGTAGCCGTTCCATATAGTAAGCCTGATATCAGCATCCCGGCAGATATTGTGGAAGAGATCATGCGCATCGACGGATTGGATAATGTTGAAATTCCCGCTGCCATTACCATTTCACCTGCGGTGGAAACACTGGGCATTGAAACTGCCTGCAAAGAAAAAACGGCGGCCTATTTAACAGGTGCCGGTTTTAACGAGATCTTTACCAATAGTATTACCAATGCTGCATATTATACTGAAAAAACTTTGCAATCAACGGTTAAGATGATCAACAGCCTGAGTGCAGAACTGAATGTCATGCGCCCGGTCATGATGGAAACAGGGCTGGAAAGTGTAGCGTATAATTTGAACCGCCGCAACAATGATATCCAGTTTTTTGAATTTGGTAAAACTTACAGCACAACTGAAGCCGGCCTGTATAAAGAACAACAACACCTGAGTTTGTACATTAGTGGAAAGAGAACAGCGGACGGATGGAAAACAAAATCAAACAAAACAGATTTTTATTTCGCCAAAGCTGTGGTAGAAAAGATCATGCAGTTGCTGGGTATTAAAATATCTGGCTACGCTGTAGTGGAAGATGAAAAATTGGAGCATGCAGTGTCCGTTTCAATTAAAAATAACAGCGTTGCAACGATTGGAAGTGTAAACAAAAAAGCCTTGGCGCAATTTGATATCAAGCAACCCGTTTTTTATGTTGATATTAACTGGGACGCTGTGCTGGTATTGCATAAAAAGCAACAGATCCGTTATACTGAAATTTCTAAATTCCCATTGGTAAACCGTGACCTTGCTATTGTGGTAGATAAAGGGATTGCTTACGAGCAAGTAGAAAAGGCAACTACTGCAGCCAAAGTAGGAAAATTGCAATCGGTGAACCTGTTTGATATTTTTGAGAATGAAAAATTGGGTGCCAACAAAAAATCGATGGCAGTTAATTTTACTTTTTTGGATGAAGAAAAAACAATGACTGATAAAGATATTGATGCGATGATGGCAAAGATCATTGCATCGTATGAAAAGGAGTTGAATGCAGAGATAAGAAAATAACAGCCCATCCCCGTCCGATCCGGCACGGGCTGGCCTGAAGGGGTGAAAAGCAACAACTTCAATTTTTGAGAAGAATTTGATTAGCAATGTAACTTCAACAAAATAATAATAAAGCCTTCTTAAGGATTGTGGATTATGATTTTAGAGAACGATATTAAACGGGTGCAGGATAAATTGCAGCAGTTGCTGAAGCATTACCAGTTTCTGCAACGGGAAAACGAAAAGTTGAAGAATTCCTTACAGAAGCTGGAAGGC
>CAXTPJ010000340.1:0-4609 GCA_964245855.1 uncultured Ferruginibacter sp.
ATCCAACTGCCACGAAAAAACAACGCCTGCGATTTAGAGGTTTGTTCGAGCAGCAAACTTTTCTGCACTGTTTCAACCTGCACTTTTATGCCGGCCTGCAATAACTCGTTGGCAATGTAACCGGCAAGATCGGCGTACACCGGGATTGTCAGCAATTTAATAGTGGGCAAATTATTATCCCCGTTAGGAAAACCAGCTTCAACTAATAACTGTTTGGCTTTACTGATATCATAGTGATATCCTTTTACTGCGTCGCTGTCAAACGAAGGTAGGCCGGTTGGAACAAAGCCGCTTTCAGCAGCGGTACCAATGGAGTTGCGCAGGTACAGCATCATTTTTTTTCTATTAAAACCGTAATTGATGGCCTGGCGAATTTTCTGTAACCGCAGCGGCGATTGCTTCACCAGTGCATTGTTGCTATCTACCAAAATGCCAAGGTATTCTATGTTAAGGTACGGATGCTTCTGCAATACCAATATCCCCTCCCAATCTTTTTTTAGGTTACCCGTTTTAGTGAGTACCTCATCTTTAAAGGATGCTTCGATATCGTTGATGAAATCAAGGCGATTTTGCTGAAACTCTAAAAATTCAGTTGCCTTGCTGTCGAAGAAAGAAACTTTGATGCCGTCAAGGTAAGGTAAAGTTTTTCCGGTGCTGTCTTTTTCAAAATAATGATCATTCTTTTTTAAGATCAACGCCTGCCCTTCTTCCCAGGCTACAAATGCAAACGGGCCGCTGCCAACTGGGTGACTGCGAAAATTACTGCCATATTTCTCCACCGCTTCCCTGGCTACAACAGAACAATACTGCATGCTCAATATGCCAAGAATGGGTTGAAAAGGGCGTATCAATTTCAACTGGAAAGTAGAATCATCCAAAGCAGTAAATGGTTGCACCGTATCAACCCTGCTGTTGAATATCCATGCACCCGGACTGGCAGTATTTCTATTGATGATGCGGCTAAAACTATAGGCTACATCATTGGCGGTTAACCGTCTTCCTTTTCCATTCTCAAAAGCCGCATCATTATGAAAAAAAACATCTGTCCGCAAGTGAAAAACGAACGTCAAATTATCGGCAGCAATGTCCCAACTTTTTGCCAGTGATGGTTTCAGTTGCATGTTATCATCTACTTCCACCAATGTATTGTAGAGTTGATGCACCGCCCACATGATGGATTGGTTTTTGGCAAAAGCCGGATCCAGGGAGGCAATGCCAGTTTGCTCATTATAATGAAAGATCTGTTTATCCGGATGCAGGTGGCTTTTACATCCGGCAAGCGCAATACTAATGATCAGTGCAAAAAAAATGAATAACTGGTAATTTCTGAAGCGGTTCATAAATGCGGTAAAAGAAATCTAAATTAGCGAATTAAAATTTTACCGATGAGGAAGTATGGCAGCTTATTACTGGGTTTGTTAATGATGCAATTGTATTCGATTGCACAACCTTTGAATACAAAGGAAATCTTTACACATGCCGATACATTGCGTGGAAGTAATGGCCCGGGAAGGAATTGGTGGGATGCACAACAATATGATGTGCATGTGAAATTTAACATTGAGGATAGTACGATCAATGGATGGAACAACATTTCATTTAAAGTGTTGAAAAAGGGCAACATTATGCAGATAGATTTGCAGGAGCCTTTGATTATTGATAGTTTTCACTTTCGGGTAATTCCTTTGAGATTAAAAGAAAAAAAATGGGTGATTCAAAAAAAAGATTTTCCTGCAAAAGAAGGTAATGCTTATTTTTTCAAACTTCCAATTCAGGATAATTTTAAAGAGGCAAAATATTACCTCACTGTTTACTACCACGGCAAACCCACCATCGCCAAACAACCACCGTGGGACGGCGGCCTTATCTGGAAAAAAGACAGGAATAAAAATCCGTGGGTCAGCATTGCCTGCCAGGGTTTGGGCGCCAGTGTTTGGTATCCCTGCAAAGACATGCAGGGCGATGAACCCGACAGCGCCGAAATGCACATCACCGTTCCCGATAGTTTGGTTTGCGTTGGCAACGGCCGCTTCCGTGGCAAATTTGACAATAGCGATGGTACCGCCACCTACGATTGGGCGGTTGTAAACCCTATCAACAATTATAACCTCATCCCCTACATCGGCAAGTACACACATTTTGGTGAAGTGTACAAAGGCGAAGCCGGCGACCTCGACATGGATTACTGGGTGCTGGATTCTAACTTGACCAAGGCTAAAGAACAGTTTAAAGATGCCCCACGCATGATGAAAGCTTTTGAGTACTGGTTCGGCCCCTACCCTTTTTATAAGGATGGTTACAAACTGGTGGATGCACCGCACCTAGGTATGGAACACCAGAGCGCTGTTGCGTATGGCAATGGGTACAAAAATGGTTATGCCGGCCGTGACCTCAGTGGCAGCGGATGGGGAATGAAATGGGATTTTATCATTGTGCATGAAAGCGGCCACGAATGGTTTGCCAATAACATCACCACCAAAGACATTGCTGATATGTGGGTGCATGAAGGGTTTACCTGTTATAGTGAAACTTTGTTCACCGAATATTATTATGGCAAAGAAGCAGCAACGGCTTACATAACCGGAATAAGAAAAAACATCCGCAACGATGAAAACATCATCGGCCCCTATGGCGTAAACAAAGAAGGCAGTGGCGACATGTATTATAAAGGCGCCAACATGATCCACACCATCCGGCAGGTGATCAACAACGATTCTTTGTTCAGGAAAATATTAAGGGGATTGAATAAAACATTTTATCACCAGACGGTTACTACCAAACAAATAGAAAGTTATATCAGCCAGCAAAGCAAGATTGATTTTAGTAAAGTGTTCGATCAGTATTTAAGGACTACTCAAATTCCATTATTTGAATACAAACTGGAAGGCAACAAAGTGCAGTACCGTTACAGCAATTGCATCAAAGGGTTTAAGCTGCCTTTAAAAGTAAATTTTACCGGCGGTGGCACCTGGCTTAAGCCAACAGAAATATGGCAAACATTAACCCTTTATCCCGAAGGCAGGCATGATTTTTCTGTTGATCCAAATTTTTACATCAATACAAAAAAGGTAGAGTAATTTAGCGCCAAACAACACTATGAGCCAAATCAGGAGGCAAAGTATTATTTCATCGGTGATGGTTTATTTTGGCTTTGCACTGGGCTTTTTAAATACTTACCTGTTTACCAAAGAAGGCGGTTTTACCAAAGAGCAGTACGGGTTAACCGGCGTGTTCATTGCCATAGCTACACTCATGTTCTCTTTTGCCAACCTGGGCATGCCTTCTTACATCTATAAATTCTATCCTTACTACAATGATAACCTAGATAAAAAAAGAAACGACATTCTCTCCTGGGCATTACTGTTTTCTTTGATTGGTTTCTGTATTGTTGCCGTTAGTGGTATTTATTTCCAGGATGTTGTTATCCGCAAGTTTGGCAACTCTCCCGAACTGGTTAAATATTATCATTGGGTATTTCCCTTCGGGCTTGGCCTCACACTCTTTGGCATTTTAGAAAGTTATGCCTGGCAATTAAAAAAAGCCATCCTTACTAATTTTTTACGGGAGGTACAGTTTCGCCTGTTCACCACCATTTTAATTGTGCTCACTTTCGCCGGCCTGCTCTCCAGTTTCGACATCTTTATAAAAATATATTCGTTTACTTACCTGGCAGTTGCATTAATGCTGTTGGTGTATATGCTGGCCAAAGGCTATATCCACCTTACTTTTACGCCAAGCATTGTAAGCCGTAAGTTTTTCAAAAAAATACTAACGCTGGTTGTTTTTGTGTACAGTGGCAGCCTCGTATTTTCCATTTCCAGTGTTTTTGATTCATTGGTGATAGCGGCCGTATTAAAAAATGGATTGGCAGCCGTAGCCATTTATTCGCTGGCACAAAACATTGCCAGTTTAATACAGGCGCCGCAGCGGGGCATCATCGCTTCTTCCATCGGCGCATTATCGCAAGCCTGGAAAGATAAAGATATGCCGAGGTTGCAGCGCATTTACAAGCAATCATCCATCAACCAGTTGATATTTGCGGTAGGCATGTTCTCATTGATTTGGCTCAATTTTGCCGATGGCGTTTTTACATTTAAAATGCAGAAAGGTTACCTCGATGCCAAATGGATATTTTTTTACATCGGCCTCTATCGCATCATCGATATGGGCACCGGCGTCAGCAGCCAGATCATCGGCACTTCTACCCGTTGGAAATTTGAATTTTATACGGGTCTCATTTTATTATTGCTAACACTGCCGTTGAACTATGTCCTTACCAAATATTTCTTGGCCGAACTCGGCCCTGCCGTTGCCAACCTTTTTTCTTTCACCGTGTACAATGCGCTCCGTTTTTGGTTCCTTAAAACCAACTACAAACTGCAGCCTTTCACCAAACAGACTTTATACACCATTGTATTGGGCGCTGCCTGTTATTATGTATGCTATTTTTTATTTGATCGCTTCTACGGTTTTACCTGGATCGTTGTACGCAGTATCTCATTCCTCATCTTATATGTTTCCGGCACCTTATTGCTAAAACTATCTGCTGATGTTTTGCCCATCTGGCAAAACATGATTAAAAAAGTAGGCATAAAAAAAGGAGAATAAT
>CAXTPJ010000341.1:0-4605 GCA_964245855.1 uncultured Ferruginibacter sp.
AACTGCACCGCAATCTTCCGATTTGTACGATATCTCCAAGTCGTATTTGCAATCAAAGCAAATCTGCTGCCCGGTGCAACTGTATAAGCTCAGGATAGCGGGATCCAGCTTGTATGTAAAGTAATAAGTGTTTTGAGCCGGCACCAGTATAGTGTTCACATTCTCAATTGAGTTGTCTTTTACAATATTGATAAGCGGTGTTAGCAATTGATTGGTGATAAATCCTGAAGCCAAAGGATAATCCACCGGGTTAATGATGGAATCAATACCAGGTGTTGGATTGCCCGCTAAAGCAGTTGCGATGGTTCTTCCATGCATATCTGTATAGCTAACACTCATCTGGCCATTGGCATCCTGTACCATATTTTTACTATAATGACTGGCATCCCCCACTTCTGTGGCAAAGATGGCATCCAGTTCCTGCTGCCCAGGCTTGCCATAATAATATTTTGTTTCATGCCCCTGGCCTATCTGGTGCGTTAATCCCACGCCCCCCTGACTGCGAACCCTTTCAGTGGCATCATCCATAAACCTCGTTTCGGTAAAAGCATAGCTACCAGTAAATGTACCTGCGGTAGCAGTAGCATCAGGAATGTATGGTGCGGTTGAATCCGTATTTCTCCACGGATTATTTTGGCTGTAGTATTTTCCATTACCGTAATTAATATCTAACGGACGGGTGCCGCCACATTGAATCAATGCCGGTGTAAGATCGAAAAAATGAGCAGGATCTAAATCGGGGGAAGCCGTTCCGGCAAAACGGTTAAAATCATGGAAGAATTGAATGGTGTTTGGATTCACAGGGTCTAATGTGGGTGTTGGCAGTATTTGTATATTTGGCCTTCCCTGTAAATCATATATTGTTTCCGACACAATGGTATTACTGCTGGCATTATCTTTTGTAACCGTTTGTCTGCCCCGCATACTGCCATCAAAATATTGAATGACTGATTTGAATTTGCCATTTTCTGCAAAACTAGTACTGCTCTGCCAGTTCAAATCTGGTTCATGCCCATCAAGAAAAGCATAGCTTTGTGGGGCCAGCCAGTCGGGTGCAATGATACTTCCAATATTTCTCCTTATTGCAGGCCTTACCCTGTAATACAATTTGCCTGTATCACCATATAATAATGGTATTTTATAACTGTTTTGGTCAAAGTCAAGGTCTACCCTCGTACTGTTAAAACGAAACAGCCTGTCAAAATTCATAACACCGTTATCTTTATAGTAATCCTCCATCTGATCACTTACCCAGGCCCATTCCAATTGATTCATATTGTTGTGTGTGCCACCGGCCGCATCCCAGGACCAGGATACTCCAAGTGCATCGCCGTATGGCACTGCAACGTTGTAATTAGGTACTAAAAGTGCAGGGTTGGTTGCCAGGTCGTAATACCTTAACACCCGCATTTCATTTTCCAATTTTAATACAAGCCTGGGATTGTAGCCGGTAGTATTATTGGGCGTAATGCCTGTCACTGTTACTTTTACCATTTCTTCTTCAAGCGGCAAAACCAGGTAGGCCTTTGCAGTGTATTTAGCGCCCGGCGTATTGTCAAAATTTACTGTAAGGGAATAAGGCGACGGAGAAGGAGCTGATGTAGTTTCCAATGTAAAACTCACAGTTGCAGTAAAACTTGCAGTAAGTAAATAAGCAGACTGTTCATTGATACTGAATGTGATAATATTTTTTATTTTCCTTGACGTAGATGCGCCATCAGGAGTATAAGAAAGCGTAGCCACTGCAGGTGTAAGCAAAGCATCTCCCGTGATAATAGCAGAATGGTCATCTGGCTTTCCTTCTTCAAACTGGGCAAAGCCATTGCTTGCTATTAACAATGCCATCATTAAAAATGTCAGCTTATAAAAAATATTTTTCATCATAAAGTTGATAGATTATGTAAGGGAAATTGAAATACTACTATTTTCAAACCCATCTATTTTTAATAGTCAATATGTGTCCTTTGAATTGTATAATGTTTGCTGTCAATTCACTACTCTTTCGCAAGGAGTTTGGCAACCCCTTTACAAACCAATCCTCCTTCTGCAAATAATTAAAACAATTTGGTTACTTCATAAGCAGCATACTTACCGGTGCCGTTGTATTCGTTTTTTTCTTTGTCCAGTTCAATGACAGACTTGTACCGGGGCATCTCAGGTATTTTTTTTTCATCTGTGCTGATGTTCATGAAAGTCACTTCCATCGTTTGCCTGCGTACCAGGTATTTTACCCCTTCAATTTCCTGCACCAATTTTTTTTCGTCTACTTCCTGTTCTTTTAAAGAGGTCAACATTTCTTCGTCAACCGGTTGTTTCAGGTGAATATCAATTGTCATTTTTTGAGGCAGGGAGGTTTTGGTATCATACTGCAATGCAATGGAGGTATTGGTGGTAGAACTGCTTCCTTCCTGCTTCCTGGTTTCAAACAGGATGGTGGCAAGGCCATTTTTTCCCGTTGTACTGCTGATAGTATAATTCCTTTTCAGTATTTCCTGTAATTCCCTGCTTCCCGCCGGCTGTATATTCATCTTGGCTTTGCTGGCAACATCTACTTTATTAAGCCATATTGTTTTTCGGTCATTATTAACCTGTACCATCAGGCTATCCTGAAGAAAAATTTCTTCCCTGTTATTGTTAGAATATATCTCGGTACTGCTTTTGTAAAACTGCCCACGAAGGATTGCTGTATCCTGGGCCTGCAATACCGGCTCTGCATTTAAAACAGATACAGTTGTGTAATACACATAAGGATTTGTGGTAAAAGACATCACCTTGTTAAATTCTTTTATCAGCAGTGCCGTATCAGCTACTTTTTGTGCACAAATAAATTGGCAACCCGCCAGCAGTAAAACCAGTAAATACAATTTATTTTTCTTCATCGTGTGCTTTGTGTGATTTTCTAACATTGGTTGAACAGGCTTATTTAAGCACCCGTTATTTCTTTAAAATATTATTGAAAATCTGTTATGCCTTTTTGTTTAGCACTTCTTGTTTCTTTAATGGTTTTTATACCCTGTATGGTTTCTTTTTTAACCCTTACCAGTTGGCCCTCTTCATCATATTCATAAAAACTGGCATAGTTGTTCTCATCTAATTCTGCAGACAAGCGAAGCGTCCGTGGATCGTACACATAGCTTTTTGTATTGGCATTAAAGGGATGTATGCGTATATCATCTACAAACATTGGCGTAGAAGCGTTATTTATGAATTTTACATCGGCGGAGGTGGCACCAGGTGGCAAAGTGAATTCTCCCTCAACTTTTTGCCAGCCTTCAATGATGGCACCAGTTCTTTTTATGGTGCCGGTACCCGTTCCACCAATATTGGTACCGCCTGCCCATATTTGTATATTGCTGTTGGTAAAATCAGTTTTGTTGCACGGATTACTGCAATCTTCTTTAATCCAGGCACTAAACTGCATACGCTTGCCTGCGTACAGGGCAAAAGTTGGGTTCATCATGGTATCATTGCCACTGATAGGGGTGGTAAAATAACACTTGTTTGGAGACATGGTAAATGCTGGTGCAAAACGTATAGGGGTAGCACTTGGCACTATATAAGGCAACTGGGAGTGATCATAATCCCTGAAATTGTACATATCGTTTACCAATGCTGTAGTTCCATTGCCTTCACAACGGCAAAAAGAAGCAGTTGTACTAACGGTACAATTATAAGAATAACTTGCATTAAAAGTGATATACAGTTTATAAATGCCCTTTTTAAAGCAGCCAAAATATCGTTTTATTGTGGAGGCTCCACTTACGATTGGAAGGCCTTCGGTTGTTAACTGAAAACTTACACCAAACGGGTCAACAATCGCCACACTTTCAATATCAGCACGATTATTCGGATTGTTTGTATTACCTATCAGGCTTTGTGCATTAAAATAGTACATTCCATCCTGCGGCACTTCAAAATACTCTGATATCTGTGTACGATAACTGTAATTATAACTACTAAGCTGAGTGCAATTGTTCAGGTATGGAGTAGGTAACCATTGGGTACTACCATTCGAAAACCCAAGATAAAAACCGTCAAACCCTGTTTTGTATTCAAACTCAACATGTGTTGGTGCGTTAACGACCAGGTATTCACCAACTGAATCTCTTGAAAAATTATTAAGGTTAAAACTGTCCAATATCGGGGCTGTTTGAATAGCAATTTGCTTGGTAGCAGTTCTGCCGTAATTAACCTCCAGTACATATTTTCCGGTATGTGCTTTTATCGGTGGGCCATATACTATTGTAGTAGAAGTTATTGTGGAGGGGGAATAATTAGACTGTGTAAAACTGCCATCAGCAGTAATTATCTTTAATGTATATGGCTCATGAGATCCAATAAGCGTTGCAGATAATACGGTTGCAGTTTGCGAATTTACACCGCCACTATTGTTGATCTGGATAACATTTCCTGCAGCAAATACATTCAGGAATGCTGCGAGGTTTACGTTGGTTACATTTTCAATTACAAATCCCTGTGGCCCAGCATACGTAGCACCGTTGTACCCGCTGTATGTTTGAACAAAATAAGTAGCACATGTAAGCGGAGCGCTGGTGGTAACAGAAGCAATTGGCTTGTCTTCATTTATAATGTAGGAATCTCCGT
>CAXTPJ010000342.1:0-4594 GCA_964245855.1 uncultured Ferruginibacter sp.
TGATCAACTAACCGATAACGGATAGTTAGTGATCAATTGCTTCCTTATTATTTAAACTTTCGAAATGAAAAAAGTTAAACTGGTTTTTGCCAGTATGGCTATCCTCATGTCTTCACTGCTCGTAATTTTCGGGTGCGACAAAAAACTGCCTGAAGAATCAAATGATTCACAAACAGGATCAGAAGAAATGGTAAAATTAAGAACGGGCGGAACAATGTTTACGTTGTACACCCCGCTAAGCCTGGCTGGGTAAGCCTTTTAAAAACGTTTACTAAACAATGAGCATGAAAGCCTTAATGGCAATGCTATGCCCATTACTTAAACTAAACAATAAAACAAATAACAATGATTAGTATAAGAAAAAAACTCTTGTCTGCATTTGTAGAAGTAACCAATACTAAAGCAGCACAAAATAGCCCAATAGAAAAGTATAGCTCAACTGCGCCAATAGCACCAGTTGTATTATTGCCAGCTGTTGCGGACAAGTTTGCACATCATTTTGATCAGCTTTTTAAAGAGGCAAATGTCCCTGGCCCTGCATATGGTGAGTTCGCAAATATGGTGCGTGTAATGGCTGCTGTTGCAGATGAAAGAACAAGATATATGGGCGCTTTTGCAGGCTTGTCTGTTCAGGGACTGGATAAAAATAAATTGCTTGGTACAGCAGCAGATTATCTCAGGGTGCTGGAGGCGGATGCAACCAATTTCAATAATACTGTTGATTCAGCACTCAGTGAAAAGGTTACAGCCAAACAAAAGGATGTGCAGGCCAAACAACAACGCATTGAGTTATTACATAGAGAGATCAACGATCTGCAGAATCAAATTCAACTGCTTCAACTGGAAATAAAAGAGAATGAGGAAAAGATCGAAAATAATACCGGTGCATACAAGGCCGCTTTAGAACAGGTGAAGCAACGTTTACTCACCGATATTGAAAAAATTAATGCATACATCGCTTAATAAATTCTATAACAATTAAACTTAAATAAAATGATCAATACAATCAATCAAATAAGAAAACCGGGTTGGTTTGCCGAACCAAAGAATATTGCAACTGCGGTTATAGGTGTGTCGCTTTTTGCAGGCTTGGGATATGGGTTCCTCACCTTCATTTTGCCATGGCTTGTATCAGTTACCTGGAACCTCGTTAACCTGGTAATAGGTGGTGTGGTATTAGGTTTTATGCTCATGGTGGTTACCAATAAAAAATTCTGGAGGGCATTGAAGTATTTATCAGGTTTTATTGCCAATTATACTGTTGGGTTGGCGATTGAATTAAATCCCTTCAATATTTTGCAATTAAAAATTGAACAGGGCTACAACGACCGGAATACGCTTTACCAACAGGCGGCAAAATTAAAAGGCAAACAAAGTGAACTGATAAGCAAGCTGAGTGAGAAAGATAAGGAGATGCAGATTAACGTGCTGAAAGTAAAGATACTGCAGCAGGAAAAAACTCAGTCGAAGCAAATTGATCTTTATGCAAACAATGTTATACGCTGCCAGGATTATATAAATAATGTAAACCCCATAGTAAGCGACCTTAACAAACTGATCCTGTTTTCTGATACTGCGTATGAAGAAAGCGGTATCATGCTTGAAGATGCAAAGCTTGACCTCGAAGCAAAAAGAGACCTCTACTATTCTGTTACAACCGGTTTGTCTGCTGTAACCAGCGCTATGAAAGCTTTTAAAGGTGATGATGAACTGAACCAGGATGCAGAAAAAGCATTGGCCATTTTAAAACAGCAGATCAGTGAAAAGATCGGGCATATAAAATCTGCCATTGATGTCACCAGCAAATTTATGGATGACAGGGTGCTGGAAGACAAAGTTAAATCTGCACAGGCACTTGAACTGATTAACCGCTTCAACCTGGATAAAGATTTTAATTACAGCAATGATAAAAGCTTGCTAAAAGATGTGCATGTAACAGACCGGTACCGGGGATTGCTGGATTGATAAACACAGCACGATAAAAAAGCAGGGCAGTTGAGTTAAGAATAAAAGTAGAAGATAGTCCCGCCATAGCGGGGACGATGTTGAATTAAGATTCAACTGCCGGTATCCAAAAAAATAATTTCAATCAGTAAAGGCTGCAAAAAATGGGCGTGCAACCGGAGTGTAAACTATTGCCCAAAACAAACAAATTTTTAAACAACTATAATACTTATAACTATGTCAGTTAAATTAAAACCAGCCGGAAAATTATTCATTATCGCAGCTTTTATAACCATTGGAATATTCAGCGTAAGATGGTACCAACAAAGGCCGAAAGAAGTTAGCCAGTCTTTAAATCTTGGTAAGGTAACACTCCCTGATGTTCCTGAAGCTTCACTAAGCGACCAGGCAGTTTTATTACCATTGCCTTCTTCAGAAAATGCTGTTAATGGTGGTACGCAAATCAATTGGGAACGCATGGCATGGAACAGCCAGTTTTCCGGAATGTACGCTAACGGTGGCGTACACACGACAAAAAATTCTTTGTTTGATCAGGCACACCTGGATGTGACTTACACCCGCCAGGATGATTGCAACAGGCAAATGGCCGATCTTGTAAAATTTGCAAATGAATACAAGCAAAACCCGAATACGCCCGGTGTGCTGATCACTTTTATGGGCGACGGTATGCCTGCATTCATGACTTCGCTTGCAAAGGAGCTGGAACCATTGGGTGCAGAGTTTCAGCCCATTATTATTCCTGTATCGCATGGTAAATCTTTTGGCGAAGACCAGGTGATGGCGCCTGCATCGTGGAAACAAAACCCTAAAAATGCATTAGGCAAATGTGTGGCCGGTGTATTGCGGGATGGCGATATTAATATATTGTTGAAATGGGCCGGTGATAACAATTTAAAAGTTAATCCTGACGAAACAACCTACGATGCAATGGCTATCAACATCATAGCAGCAAACGATTTCCTGGATGCCCCGGCTAAATATATTGCGGACTATACCGAAAAAAGAAGGGTAGTGGAAAATGGTAAAACAACCGGCCGTGATACCACTGTAGGCGTAGATGCCGTAGCTACGTGGACGCCGGGTGATGTGAACATCGCTACTAAAAAAGGTGGACTGGTAACCATTGCCAACACAAAACAGTATGCCTCACAAATGCCTAACCAAACCATCGCCATAAAAAAATGGGCCAACGATCACAGGACAGATATCGAAAACATGATCATTGCATTGGCGCAGGCAGGCGACCAGGTGCGTTCTTTCAATGAGGCCAAGGCATTTGCTGCAAAAGTTAGTGCCGAAGTGTACCAGGAAAAAGATGCCGCCTATTGGCTGAAATATTATAACGGTGTGGTAGAAAAAGATCTGCAGGGCCAACAGGTAAACCTCGGAGGGTCTATGGTATTCAACCTTGCAGAGATGGCCAACACTTTTGGGTTGGGTGAGGATAGGGTTGATCGTTATAAGGCAGTGTACAATACTTTTGGCAACCTGATGGTTCAATTGTACCCTTCATTGATGCCTACTTTTTTGCCTTACGAAAAAGCAGTTGATAAAAGCTTTTTATTAAGTGTAATATCCAATCACCCTGAACTGTTGCAGGGTAAAGCAATGCATACCAATTATGCTAACGAGATCACATCAGCAGTATCAGCGAAAAATTACAGCATTGAGTTTGAAACCGGTTCTGCTGCTATTAAACCTGTTTCTTATAAACTGCTTGATGAGATTTTTGAATCAGCAGTTGTTGCAGAAGGATTGAAAGCCGGAATACATGGCCATACCGACCATAGCGGGTCAGATGCAGTAAATACAATGCTTTCAGAGAAAAGGGCCAACGCTGTAAAAGCTTATCTTATAAAAAAAGGATTGGCTGCCGAACGGCTTGAAGCCAAAGGGTATGGTGCTGCCCAACCCATTGCCGATAACAATACTGAAGCTGGTAAAAGTAAAAATAGAAGGGTAGAAATTATGTTGGGTGAGTAACAATCTTAAAGAAAGATGCTTTAAAAGCATCTTTCTTTCATCTTCTTTTTTGTCCGGGCTTTTGAATCAAATATATAACATTGTTGCGTCGCACACTTATACATTTTGTTCATTGTGCAGCATATCAACATCAGCATTCCATGAAACTTAATCATAAAAAATCAGGGGTAGCTTATCCAGGAGTTTGGTTAAACCTGCTCCGTCCTTTTGGAAAGATCAGCAGGCAAAATATTGTTGTCATGCTGCTGCTGCAGGTGTTTATTACTTTATTGGTATGGCATCACAGCTCAAATAGTTTAATACCAAAACCTGCCAAAGTAGCCAATGCCTTTGTACAATTGCTCGGCTCCAGGCAACTGCTGGACAATTTACTGGTAAGCATGGTACTCACGTTGAAGGCTATGTTTTATTCTATAGTCATTACGCTGGTATTTGCTTACCTGTCTGTGATCCCTTTTTTCAAAAGTATAGCACAGTTTATTGTAAAGTGCAGGTACCTTACTTTAACCGGCCTCATCTTCATCTTTACATTGCTTACTAAAGATGGCAGCCAATTAAAATTATCACTGCTCATTTTTGGCATCGTTCCATTTTTTACTACCTGTTTTTTAGCCGCCATAGAGCGTATTGACAAACAGGAATACGA
>CAXTPJ010000343.1:0-4586 GCA_964245855.1 uncultured Ferruginibacter sp.
GCAAAATCGGCCTTACTTGGTCAGATTGACGACTTTTTTAATTTGGTATATATTGGTGTTTTAACTTTCATTGAGCAATGATCTCCTTACCTGTTCTCCTATTTAACCTGGATAGTAATAAGTTAGAAGGCTTTACCTTCGCCACATGAAATGTATTTGTATTGTTATTTTTTCTTTTATCTCACAGTGTAGTGTAGCCCAAAAAATACTCGTTCCTTACCGCTCCGGTAATTTGTTTGGCCTCAGTGATGAAAAAGGAAAAATCAGTGTCAAACCTGCGTATGAACATATTGAGTGGATGTCTGGCACCTGGTTCAGGACGTTTAACAAAGTTGATTTGAAAGATACCCTGGAAACTTCTCCCGGTAAATTTTTTGTCCGCAATACTACCGCAAAATTAAGTGGACTCATCAATAACGGTAAAGTGATATTGGCTGACGAACCTTTTGAGGATTACGAAATCATTGCCGGCAAATGCATCGCTGCAAAGTTTGAAACAAGAGGAACCAATCTTACAAAAGAACAGTTTAAAAAATATGGTGATAAAAGAAAGCAGTTTTGCCTTTTTAATCTGCAGGGGAAAAATTTATACCCGGAAAATTTTAGGCGGATTCAAAAAATGGATACGGCCGGCGTAAGCAGTAAGAATAAGAATTCATCCCGTTACATTTTGTTTTGGACAACCAGTTTTAATGATCGTCATAGCCTTTTTGTGTTTGATGCCGATCAACAGGAAATAAGCAACTGGCTCATTAAGGATGCATACAAACTCCAGCCGGATAATATTGGCAATAAAAGCAAACAGATTGGCTTTGCGGTTACTGATAGCAACATGAACAGCAGCATGCAATTGCTGGACTATGCAACAGGCCAGTTTATATTACAGCCAATGAATGGCGAAGGCACAGTAAAGAATAAGACACGCAAGTATCATGATGCAGAGATAGTGGAATATAGTTCCGGTAGCGGCAGTTATGGTGGCGACAGAGGAATAGAAGCCATTGTGGCTGTGCCTGAACCAGAAGGGCGGCCATCCCGCCCGGAGCCTGCATTTAATCCATACCACCTATTTGTAAAAGACAGCCTTTTTTACATGACCGGAAAGGAAACCAGGAAAACAGTAGCGCTGCCAACCGGAACAAAAATTATTTCACTGCAACCGAATGGCATCACGCAATATCAGCCTGTAATGGTCCGGTACCAGGATCATTTTTATGTAATCAAAGATGAAAAATTAGGAACGGACGCCTATGATTCTTTGATTTACTTCGGCAAATATTTTTTAGCATGGAAAAAGATTAATGGCCAAACCAAAGCCGGCGTTATTGATGGAGATGAAAAAGAAATTATCCCTTTTCAATTCGATTCATTGTATGCAGGTATCCGGTACATGGAATTAAAAAACATTACACCGGGTGCTAAAACTTCGAATTATCAAACCATATTCAGGGAGTCAGATAATAGATATAGCTACGACAAGTTAAATCCTTACAGCAGAAGTTTTGATAATTTGTTGACGGCTTTTGTAAAGGGCGATGCTGGCGTTATCAGTATCAAAGGAGATACAGTTATTCCATTCAATTACCAGTTGATCGCTAAAAATTATATGCAGTTTAGCCGCCCGAAAGAAGATGATTTTATTTTGTTGAAGCAGTATGATAAATATGGTTTAACCCTTTTGCAATACAGCAAAGAAAAAAAGCACAGTGAAATGAGCAGCAAAACTGTAGCTCCTGTTTTCAACTATATTCCCGGTTATTTTTTCTCTGATTATTATGGTATTAAAGGTTTTGTCCTGGTGGGCTTATATGATGAGCAGACAAATTTTATGGGCTTCGCTACAGGCAAAGGAAAAACGTATTATGATAATCCATAGCAGTATGATTGTTTGAGGAGTATTATAGCTTCAGAATACAATATAATGCGTTCAAAAATATTTTGCTCCAGGCACCTAAGCCTGTACAAACATCCATAACCGCAGATTTTTTACTGGGTTGAAGTGATCAATCCATTTGCTGTTTTATCTCACCAAATCAATTTTTGAAATGTGTTTGCAATGCAAGCGATTGCGTGTGGTTTAGTTTTTTTTATTGCCTAAGTTCGGTTTTCGATCAAAAGCAGTTTTCGCAATCCTATTGTTTAAATTAAAAATAACCATGGTAAAAATTAAGCTCAGTTTACTTTTCATTTTAAGTTGTATTGCATTTGTCAATGCACAGGTAAATAATGTAAAACTTGTTTTACAGGATAAAGAGCAATGGTGGTGCGGCATCATCAATCATGGACAGTTAATGCCATTTTCTGCTGCTACAACATATTCCAATGATCTGTTCGGTAACTGCGAAGGCAACCAGGTGCAACCCTTGTTGTTGTCGAACAAAGGCAGGTTTATCTGGAGTGAAGAACCGTTTAAGTTTTCAATAACTGATGGAGCAATCAACGTTACTGGCAATGGTATCGATACCGGTAAGGCTGGTAATACCTTGAAAGAAGTGCAGCAGTTTGTGAGAAAAAAATATTTTCCTTCAGATGGTAAAATGCCCGACACACTGCTGGTAACAAAACCACAGTATAATACCTGGATAGAATTGAATTACAATCAAAACCAGCAAGACGTTTTGAAATATGCACATGCCATTATTGATAATGGTTTTTCTCCTGGTGTTTTAATGATTGATGATACCTGGCAGGAAAATTATGGAGTGTGGGATTTCAATCCCCGAACGTTTCCTGATCCCAAAAAAATGATGAATGAACTTCATGCCATGGGTTTTAAAGTGATGCTGTGGGTCTGCCCTTTTGTGAGTGCCGACAGTAAAGAATACAGGGAACTTTCTGAAAAAGGGGCGTTGCTGAAAGATAGTAAAAACAACAACGAATCATTGCTGATAAAATGGTGGAATGGTTTTTCTGCTGAACTTGATTTTACCAATCCAATTGCGGTCAGTTGGTTCCAGGGAAGGCTCGATCATTTGCAAAGTGCCTACGGTATCGATGGCTATAAACTGGATGCGGGCGATTTTGAATATTACCCGGCCAACATGGTAGCCATGAAAAAAATTACACCGAATGAACACAGCCGTTTATTTGCCACCATTGGTTTAAAATACCCGCTGAATGAATACCGGGCCTGCTGGAAGATGGGCGGCAAGCCGTTGGTACAAAGGTTAAGGGATAAAGGCCACGACTGGGCCGATATGAAAAAACTGATACCCGATATGTTGTTGCAGGGGCTTGTCGGCTACAATTATATTTGTCCTGATATGATCGGCGGGGGAGAGATAGGTTCTTTTTGGGGTAATAAAAATAACCTCGATCAAGACCTGGTAGTACGCTCTGCTCAATGTCATGGGCTGATGCCGATGATGCAATTTTCGGTAGCGCCATGGCGTGTATTGGACAGTACACATTTTGATGCCAGTAAAAAAGTAGTTGCGCGAAGAAATAAGATGATGCCTGTCATCATGGAATTAACCAGGGCAAGTGCCGCCACTGGCGAGCCCATTGTTAAGCATTTGGAATATGTTTTTCCAAACCAGGGATTTGCCGTTATAAACGACCAGTTTTTATTGGGCGATAACATACTGGTTGCCCCTATGCTGGAAGGCAAAACGAAAACCCGTACTGTTCATTTTCCAAAGATCAGTAAAGGCAAGTGGATAGGTGATGATGGTAAAGCATACAAAGGCGGTACCACCGCTGAAATTGATGTTCCATTGGAAAGGTTGCCTTACTTCGTTATCAAATAAAAAGAAGAAACACAACAATTTTTTAAACTGTTATCATTCATTTATCAATAAATATGTTGTATGAAATTATCATCGATTGTATTGCTCACCGTTATTTTTTTCAGTTGCAACAAAGGCAATGCTGATGGACAAACGACGCCTCCCGCTTCCACCACAACTACCATTAATTATGTAGCGGATGGCAGTGATTTTCCAAATCCTGAAAGAGGTTTTTACCGGTACAGTGCAACCAATGCCGGCAGCTATGTAAGGTTAAATGTAAATGAATTAAAAGGTTATCGTTCGCAGAGAAGTGTATCCACCGGCACTTACACTGTGCTGAGCACATTGGTATTCCGCTATTTTGTATTGCAGGGTTTTACCAATGCACCTTTGAGCGCTGCATTGCTGGATAATATCCAGGCAGATTTCAATGCGGCAAGAGAAGCCGGCATAAAATTGATACCGAGGTTTACATATACTACTACTGCTACAGCAGGCAGTTGTGCAGAAGGTTTTATCTGTACCCCGTATGGCGATGCCCCTAAGGCGGTTGTGTTGAACCATATCAATCAATTGAAACCTTTGCTTACCGCCAATGCAGATGTGATAGCGTGTGTACAAATGGGCTTCATCGGCACCTGGGGTGAAAATTATTATACCGATTATTTTGGCGATGCATCTTCCAATGCCAACCAGGGGAAATTGCTGGACAATAACTGGCAGGACAGGTTTGAAGTATTACAGGCTTTGCTGAATGCATTGCCAAAAGACAGGATGGTGCAGATTCGCTACCCGCAGTTTAAACAACGTTTTTTATATGGAGTAAATGCCGGGTTAAACAGTGCTGCGCTAACA
>CAXTPJ010000344.1:0-4573 GCA_964245855.1 uncultured Ferruginibacter sp.
CTGCCGCCACCATCAAGGTCATCAAAGCCAAGGTCTTTAAAATCATCGTCCATTTTAAAATCATCATCCTCATCCTTTCCTTTTTTACCAGCCCCGCCACCAGGTTTTTTCGACTTTGATTTAGGAACGTCGAACTCTGCAAAATCCGGGTCCCAGTCATCTTCTTCCTCCGTTTTTTCCCATTCGTCTTCTACTTCAACATCAGAGTCGTCATCATCATCATCGTCATCATCCTTGCTTTTTTTAGTAGCAGCTTTCCCTTTTTTTGCAGGCTTTGCATCGTCTTCAAAATCGTCATCATCATCATCATCGTCTTCCGCTTCTTTCTTCGATTTTACAGGTACTTTAGCAGGCGATTTTTTTTCCTCGTCTTCTACGTTGGGAGTTGCTTTTTTTGCTTTGGTTGATTTTGCCATATCAAAATATTATAGTGTAAAATTTCTTAGAGATTTTTAATTAGCCAAATAATTTGGCCGTTTTTTTTATTTTATTTTAGGTTTTATTCTGCTATAACTATTTGATCCCTGCCCGGTCCATTGCTGATATATTTAACAGGAACATTCAGGAATTTATTGATGTAATCTACGTATTCTTTCATCTTAGCCGGTAATGCCTCATAACTGCTGATGTTTGAAATATCTGTCTGCCAGCCTTCAAAACTTTTATACACCGGTTCTATCGGCAACTTATTCATTTGAAAAGGTACATAGTTTTTTTCTTCCCCATTTATATTGTAACCATTACAAACTTTCAACTCTGGTATAGCATCGAGTATATCTGTTTTGGTCATAATGATCTTGGTTACGCCATTCACCATGCAGGCAAATTGTAAGGCCACCAGATCTATCCAGCCGCAGCGGCGTGGACGGCCGGTAGTAGCGCCAAACTCACTGCCGGTTTTACGCAGCAGCTCGCCCATTTCATCTTCCAGTTCGGTAGGGAAAGGACCGCTGCCAACCCGGGTACAATATGCTTTGGAAACACCAAATACATCTTTAATCTTTTGCGGTGCAATGCCCAATCCCGTACAAACACCGGCAGAGATCGTATTGCTGCTGGTAACAAACGGAAAAGTTCCAAAATCAACATCCAGCATACTTCCCTGCGCACCTTCTGCCAATACTTTTTTACCCTGCTGAATTTTATCGTTGATGAAATATTCGCCGTTTACAATTTTAAAACTGCGGAGTTCTTCAATTGCTTCAAAAAACTCATCTTCCCAACTGCTGATGTCTTCCTGGAAATTATAACTATCCAGTAAACGCTGGTGTTTCAATCGTAGTTTAATGTATTGAGAAGTAAAACTTTTATCCAACAAATCACCAACCCTTAAACCATTTCGGCCTGTTTTGTCCATATAAGCCGGGCCAATGCCTTTCAGCGTAGAACCAATCTTATCATTTCCTTTTTGAATTTCACTTGCTTTATCCAGCGCCCGGTGAGTAGGCAGAATCAAATGCGTACGCTCACTGATGTAGAGGTTCTTTTTATAATCAATACCAAAAGCGGCCACTTTCGCACATTCCTTCTGCAACGTAACAGCATCCAGTACCACTCCATTACCAATCAGGTTTGTTTTATCGCCATGAAAAATTCCGCTGGGTATCTGGTGCAGTACTACTTTTTGTCCTTCTACATACAAGGTATGCCCGGCATTCGGTCCGCCCTGGAAACGTGCAATTACATCATAACCCGGCGCAAAATAATCTACTATTTTCCCTTTGCCTTCGTCGCCCCATTGCAGGCCTAATATTACATCTACCATTGAGAGTTGTTTTGTTTTAATGATGCAACAATGCAGTTCAAAAAAAATCAGGGCGTAAAAATATATTGAAATGTTGCAACCACCTAAAATGAAACCTCTTATTAAAAAATTAGTGAAAAACTGTTCTTGCAGGAAAGCTTTTTAGTCCAGAAAATTTCAAGTAAAAGCCCAAACAAACTTTGCTAAAACCTTTTTCCTGGTTAAGTACCCCAAATACTTTTAACTTTTTTTATGAAGAATAGCAAACACTCTTAATAGGCTATAACAAAATGATAATCAATTGCTAGCAAAATGGAGTTGTGTCAATTATACGCAGCTTTAATAAAGCTATCGTTAAAAATAATCACCTAATTTCTTGTAATATCAGCATTTGCGCCCTATCTTCGCAACGGTTTTTCATAGGATATTGGATTTTAAAGCGGGACTAGATTTCTATCTTGGTCCCTTTTTTATTTTTATCCCTGTCTGTAAAATTTCAGCGTTAAACATTGATTTAGCAGTGTAAAGAATTTTGTTGCGGGCTTTTGTAATTCTGATCAACATCGTTGTGTCACTCACTTATACCATAGTCTTCATGGCAGCTTTACTTTTTGCTACTGCTAACTAACCCTTCCCTATTTACTGATACTTTTTGTTCGGCTGCCAAAAAATTAAAAACCTTCCAAAGTTTCTCTTTTTTAATATGCCTGCTTTTTCCCAATAAGTCTTGCATGGTTATCTCAACTGCTGCTTCCTGTAAAATGTGCCGACTTATATTTTCAAACTCATCATGGGCAATTTCCAACGATTGTGTGTTGATGCAATTATCACAAATACCGCAGGCTTTTGCAATAGGTGCATTAAAATAAGCTGCCAGTAATTTGCTTCGGCAGTCAATGGTATTTTCTGCATAACCGGTCATTGCCTTTACCCTTTGTTCAAACAGCAATTTTCTTTTTAAATAATTATCGAAGTTTATCTGAAAACTATCTGCATACATACGGTTTTGCAGCAGTGTAATTTGAGGGGTATCCTTTTGAGCGTTGTAAGCAATAATGCCGAATTGTTTTAATTGCTGCAGTTGCTGTACCACTAATTTTTTCTCAAGCCGTGTAAATTTTGCCAAAGCAAGTTCACTGATGCTGGCGGGAAAATCAACAATACCCTCATAAGACCGCAGCAATGCTTTGGTGATTGGTTCCAATGCCGGGTGCTGCGTTTCAAAATCATTCAACTCATCTTTATCGCAGGTAAAAACAAGGGTGGAAGGTTTAAAAAAACTATCACTGAAAACCAGTACACCTTCCTGTTCCAACGTTTTAATAGCATATGTGGCTGTTAAAACATCTATCTTAAAAGCGTTGGCAAATAAGCCAATATCAAAATCGTAATTGTTGCCTTCACCGCTGCCGGCCGGCACCTGCAAATGGTTCATAACGGCAACGTACACCTGCTTTATTGCTTCCCGGTCGGGGTAACGCACATTTCCCTGTTGCGTTAATGTTTCCAGTTCTTTGGCATTGTACAACAGGACTGCATAAGCTCTTTTTCCATCCCTGCCGGCACGGCCTGCTTCCTGGTAATAATTTTCCAGGCAATCCGGCACATCATAATGCACTACAACCCTAACGTTTGGCTTATCGATACCCATTCCAAAAGCATTGGTACAGGCAATTACCCTCGTTGTATTATTGATCCAGCTTTCCTGTCGCCTGTTGCGTTCTTCACCATTTAAACCGGCATGGTAAAAATCGGCGCTGATGTTATTCATTTTTAACAGGTCGGCTATATCTTTTGTATGACGCCGGCTTTTGCAATACACAATGGCGCTGCCTTTTGCATTCTTTAAAATCTCCAGCAATTTGTTTTGCTTGGTTGAGGTATCAAAAGCACTGTACGAAAGATTGGGCCGCTCAAAAGATTGTTGAAAGCGTTCGTGATTTTTACCAAAGGCTAGTTTATCACAAATATCATCCTGCACTTCTTTGGTAGCCGAGGCAGTGAGCGCCAATACCGGCACACCGGGCAATTCTTCCCGGATGGATGCGATGCGTACATACGGCGGACGAAAATCGTATCCCCATTGAGAGATGCAATGTGCTTCATCAATAGCAATAAGGTTGATGTTCATAGCCGGCAGGTATTCCAAAAACAAGTTTGTTTCTAACCTTTCGGGAGAGACATACAGGAATTTATAGTTGCCGTGTGCAGCATTCTGCAAGGTTTTTTTTACTTCTAAAAAACTCATGCCAGAGTAGATAGACAATGCCAGTATACCTCTTCGTTTCAGGTTTTCAACCTGGTCACGCATTAATGCAATAAGCGGACTGATCACCAGGCAAATGCCATCCATTGCGAGCGCCGGCACCTGGAAACAAATGGATTTTCCACCACCGGTGGGCAACAATGCCAGCGTATCTTTTCCATCCAAAACGGATTGAATAATATCTTCCTGCAAAGGACGGAATTGATCGTAGCCCCAGTTTTCTTTTAGTATTTGACGGATGGAAGACATAGGGTAGAAATGAGATTAATACACTTCATCGTGAGAGCCAATGTTAACGAAAATAACGCTGCTGCCTGATTCAAATCCAAAGATTATTCTTAAATCATATTGAACTGAAAATGACCAAAGTTCACTTTTGTCACCGGAAAGTTTATGGGTTGCCAATTTAGGGTTAAATGGATCTTGAGAAAACAGGAGTAATGAGCTAAGAATATCGAATGCAGATTCAGGATTTTTTCTTACCAGTTTATTAAACGTCTTTTTAAAATGTGGCGTAAACTTTAAATCCATTACTTATCATTTAGCCAGTTTGATATTTCATC
>CAXTPJ010000345.1:0-4570 GCA_964245855.1 uncultured Ferruginibacter sp.
CAAGCGATTTCTAATTACCCATGTTACGAACAACCATGTATCTGCACAATTAATGGACTTGTGAGTTGTTTGAATAATTATCTAAACATTCAAGTGCCAAAAGTCAAAAAGAAATCTAACACCTCCATCCTGCGCCGGATGGTAGCGGAAAGCCCCGAGCGGAGGGCTTTGTGCGATGAGTTGTTGGCGAGGACTTGCAGCGGACAGCCGGGATTACCTTGATGAAAAAGGCTAATACTGAACGCCCAAATAAAAAATAATAAAAACGATTTTATATAACAATGAACATACCGAGCAAACATACTGCTGACATTTTTGATACGCTGAGCAAGGGCCGGTTTATTTGCAGCAACAGCGTGGAAGATAGCAGCCGCAGGCTTTACAACGTAGTGGATGAACACTTTGACGACCTCTATAATTATTTCATGGCCATTGGATTTGTGCTGGAAAGGGGCGATGAATATTTTTATTTTTCGAGGAATGAAGCGAAGGCATTGCTGGAAAGCAAGATTGACCAGGCTTACCGCTGGATTGATGTGGTGGACTTTTTTATGGCCTACAACAGCAGCTTTGCTCCGGGCTTTCGCTTTACCGCCAGCGACGTGGCACAACAGGTAAAAGTTGATGCCAGCCTGAAAGACAAACTGGAAATTATGAAGCGCCTTACCGGCGATGGAAAATACGATGAACGCATTAGCACACTGATTGAAAAACAATTGGTAACGCCGGGCTTTGCCGAACTGGAGAACGAACTGACCAACGAATACAAAGTGATGGCATCGTTCAACTACATTAAACAATTAATTGTAAGCATACAAATACAGGAAGCTGCAGCGCATGAGATCTCTAAATAAGATTGTTTTTATTAACAGCGCCACCATTCAGTACGCCGAAGTAATGGTGGATGGCAATGTACATTTGATAGGCACGCAGGGCGTTGGTAAAAGTACCCTGCTGCGTGCCGTATTGTTTTTTTACAATGCTGATACGTTGAAACTCGGCATATCGAAAGAGAAGAAAAACTTTGCTGAATATTATTTTCCTTTTCAGAATTCGTTTTTGATTTACGAAGTGCAAAGAGAAACCGGTCCGTTTTGTATTGTGGCTTTTAAAAGCCAGGGCAAGGTTTGCTTTCGCTTTTTAGATTCGGCTTATAACCGTGACCACTTTGTTAGTGCCACCGGCCATGCTTTTGAAAAGTGGGAAGATAACCGCCAGGTGCTGGATGCACAGCGCATTGACCATAGCCGCAAAATTGACCGCTACGAAGAATACCGTGATATTTTATACGGTAATACCGAAGCCGGTAAAAAAGATTTTTCTAAATATGCTTTGCTGCAGAGCAAGCAGTACCAGAATATTCCACGTACTATCCAGAATGTATTTTTAAACAGCAAGCTGGAAGCCGAGTTCATTAAGCAGACGATCATTATGTCGCTGAATGAAGAAGACATCAGCATCGACCTACAGAGTTATACGCACCACTTAAAAAACTTTGAGTACCAGCTTAACGATATTCATTTATACAAACAGCCGCACATTATTAAGCAGGCTGATAATGTGGTGAAGAACCATTTGGCCATTAAACATTTGGAAAGTGAGAAGAATAATTTTTCGCTTCAACTGGCGTGGGCGGCGGCCAATGTACAACGCAGCATTCCAAAATTGCTGGATAAAAAAGAAAAAACAACGGCTGAAAAAGCAGGGTTGATCGACAAAGCAGATGGGGCAGAAGTACGCTTTAGGAACAAAGCAGAAAAGATAAAAGGTGAAATAAGTATTCTTGAAAACGACATTAAAAAAGCAAAGGAGAAAACAGATTATTACACCCGTCATGGTATAGAAGATATTCTGGAAAGGGTTGGTAAAAAGAAAGAGCAGGAAACAGAGTTGCAGAAATTATTGAAAGAAAAAGCGTTGCTTACCACCCAGTTTGCAGAAGTGGCGCAGAAGTACGAAAGCCTGCTGCAGGCATTACAGCAGGCGGCGGTTGCATTTGAGCAGGATAAAAAAGAAGAGCAAATAAACGGGCGGGAAAAAGCGGCGGCCGATAAAGAAGAGGCAAGGCAGGTACTGGAAAAAGCACTGTACGAAATTCGCCAGCAACATACGCAAAGCATTATACAGGCCAAACAAACGGTTGACCAGCAGCAGCAATTACTGGAAAAAGAGCGGTTGAAAAAAGCAACCATTACGCACCAGCGTTTTTATGAAAAAGAGTTGCTGGATGCAAAAGAAAGTGTGAGCAATTATAAAATTGCCATACAGCAAACCGGCCTAGAAATTGAACACCTGAAAAACCTGGTGGCCACTTTACAAAAGCAGTGGGAAACGGATGATATTGCTACCAAGCAATCAACTGAAAGGGAACAGGAAAAACTGGACAACAATATTGCTGCTCAACAACAACTGGTGAACGACATTGCGCAGAAGTTGCAGCACAATGAAGCTGCCTTGTATGGCTGGCTCAATAAAAATAAAACCGGCTGGGAAGAAACGATCGGTAAAGTGGCCAATGAACAATTGCTGTTCAATGAAAGCTTATCGCCACAAGTAAAAAGTGGTGGCAACAATTTATTCGGCATTGAACTGGACTTAACGGATATGCCCGTGCAGGTGAAAACACTGGCCGAATACCAGGCCGAATTAACAGCAGCAGAAAAAAATATTGCAGCAGCGCAAAAGCAATTGCAGAAGTTGCAAACAGATGAAGTAGCCAAGCTTGACAAATTAAAAAAGAAATACCAGCCGCAATTAAAAGATGCCAAAGATGGCTTGCTGGAAAAACAGTATAAACTGGAACAGGATACGTTACAGTTGCAACAAGCGCAACTGCAACAAAAAGACTATGAAGTAAAAGCCGTTACTGCAAGACAGGAAGCGCTAACCATTATTGATACTGCACTGGCCGCAGCAAGCGAAGCATTGGCACAGGCCCAGTACAGCCAGCAGCAAACAGAAGATGAACTCAATAAACAACTAAAGGCGAAGGAAAGGGAACATACCAAAAAACTGGCTTCCATTGATATTTTGTTGAAGCAGCAAAGCACTTTGATACAGGAAGGAATTAAGGCACATCAACTGGGTTTACAAAAGCAGCAGCAGGATCTTCAAAAAAGGCAGGAAGAAGAACTGGCGGGCAAAGGCGCTGACACCAAAATTATTGCAGTGCTGGATGAAAAGATACAATCGGTTCAGTTGGAATTAAAATTTATTGAAGACAAGAGGGACCTTGCTGCGGAATACAAAAAAGATAAAAAAGAACTGATTGATAAAGCGGATAGTTTTAAAACCAACAAAACCAGCCTGGAGAAGCAGTATGTTTTGGAAGAAGAAAAATTCAAACTGCAGAAAGAAAAAATAGCGGCGGATATAAAAGAAACGGAAAGTTATTTATACCAGTTACAACAAGACCTGCTTCGCCTGGAAGAAGATACAAAGGCGCTGGCAAGGTTTCATCAAACGGAAGCTTATTTGTCTTTGCCATCGGCTTACACCGAAGAAAGAGAAAATTACCGGAACGATAAAACCTGTGTGTTTTTAATTGAAAAACTGAACAGTTGTTTTTACACGGCGGCAAGAAGGCTGGATGATTTGAAAGAAGCCGCCACCCGCTTTTTAGATAATTTTTCTGATAACAATATTTTCAATTTTACCAAAGCCTTGACCGATAAACACAGTCACCAGGCATTTGCCGAAGACCTCAACGAATTTATACAAAACAGTAAAATTGAAGAGTATGAACGCAGGGTGAATGAACGCTTTGCGAATGTGATAAAACTGGTAGGCAAAGAAACCGGCGACCTGATGAGCAAAGCCGGCGACATACAAAAAGTGATCACCAGCATCAACAAAGATTTTGACAATAAGAACTTCGTGGGCGCCATTCGCAAAATTGAGTTGCGCATTGATACCAGTGCTAACAAAGTGGTGCAATTATTATTGCAAATAAAAATCTACAATGATGAACATGCTTTTGATATTGGAGGTTTAAACTTATTCTCGTCGGTTGACCAGGAAAGCAAGAATAAGAAAGCCGTAGAACTATTGAAACAATTGAGCAAGGCCATTGGTGAATACCGGAAAGACAGCATTGCTTTATCTGATTCGTTTGAATTGAAATTCAGGATTGAAGAAAACCAGAATGATACCGGCTGGGTAGAAAAACTATCCAACGTAGGTAGTGAAGGAACAGATGTACTGGTAAAAGCGATGATCAACATTATGCTGCTGAATGTATTTAAAGATGGCGCCAGCAAGCGTTTTAAAGATTTCAGGCTGCATTGTATGATGGATGAAATTGGCAAGCTGCACCCGAATAACATTAAAGGGATTTTGCAGTTTGCGAATGACAGGAATATTTTACTCATCAATGGTTCGCCTACAGAAACCAATGCGTTGAACTATAAGCATATTTACAAACTGGAGAAAGACGACAAGCGGAATACCAGGATCAAGCGGATCATTACGCAGTTGATGCCGGCTTAAGGTTTCACGCCCGCCTGAATGAATGAAGCTTTCGGGCAGGCAAAGATGCCAAAAAGAAAAGCAGTAAAGCAAAAGTTTTGTG
>CAXTPJ010000346.1:0-4554 GCA_964245855.1 uncultured Ferruginibacter sp.
AGTGTATTATAATTGCTGAATTAATTGTGTAAGACTATTGTACCTTTTGTGTGGCGCTTCTTGTTTCTTTGATAGTTTTAATGCCCTGGCTTGTTTCTTTTTTGACCCTCACCAGTGTGCCGTCATCATCATACTCGTAGAAACTTGCGTAGTTATTCTCATCCAGTTCTGCTGTCAGCCGCAGGTTGGAAGGATGATAGACAAAACTTTTCATGTTGGCATTATAAGGATGTATACGGATATCATCGAAGTAAGCGACAGTTTGCCCTCCCTGGATTTCGGTATTTTCTAATGTCACATTGATAGCAGCAGCATCTGTAGGTATCTGGATAATTGATTCATATCGCTGCCAGCCTTCAATGATATTGCCTGTCGGTAAGAAAGTCTCCGTATTATATACTGTTTGATTATTAGCTCGGTTAAAACTAGTACGTATTCCATTGTGTGTGTAAGTCGAACATTTACAATCAGCTAATGGGTCTTTGATTTCTTTTACCCAGGCACTGATGAGCATTTTTTTCCCCTGTACCAAAGAAAAGCTATCAGTAATTGCATTTCCTTTTGCCTGCACTTCATCCAGTTTCAGGCAGTAACCATTGGTATTAGTTACCGTGTTGACGGCATCAGATAGATTATCCGGAGAGTAAACTTGCTGCAAAGGAATAGGCTCATATTCCAGGCAGTCACGATATCTCCATAAAACCTGAGCCGCCGCCCCACCTTTGCGCTGGAAATATTGAAAAACTACTTTGTAAAGTTTCCCTTTCAAAAGAGTTACATCCGAAGTTGTAGGGGTTGCATTCCAAGACTGACAATTCCAGCCGTTATAGGACGCAAGGAGAAAACTTTGATTTTCCGGATATGGAGCGGTATAGCCTGCAGCATAGATTGAAAAACTAAAACCATCATCACCCCGTAACTTAAAACTATATTTACCCGAAGTAATAGGTTGAACATATCCTTCCCATCGTGCGGTGAAAAATTCACCCCCGATTCCGTTCGGCAAAATCCAATTTGTACCGGGTGTATTGGATAAGTAATTAATTTGCTCTTCATACTGAATCTTAGTGGTGGGTTGATTCACAACTGCAGCAGCATAGCTCACTGCATTACCACAATTATTGGTATGACTGTAATTATTATAGTTTCCCTTAAAACCATGACCAAGTGGAGTCACAAAAGTATCAGGCGAAGAAACGGCTGCAGAATCAATTTTAGTTCTCATCCAAAAATTGTCTTTCGACAAATCTGCTGTGCTTACTACCGGGGCTGAAAACATAACATTTTGCGCTGGATTCAGTTTCAAACTTGATTTTCCGGTATGCCTCTCTTTCGCATCCAGCATATTTTCAATATCCCCAAAGTTGATTGACCTGCGCTCTTTGCATTCACCATTGTCCTGGCAATTATTGCTTGCATAGCCGTAATCTTCAAATCCATCAAACATGGTCTCTCTTACCCTGGCATTATTAGTAACTGCTATAGGCAACTGTTGATTATAACCATACAACCCTGAATTATATCTTCCCAAAGGATCATGATTTTCTATTTCATAACCTTTGCGGTTATATTGAGTGATGGTGCTGTTCCATACCCACACATCATTAGCAGTAAAATTTCTTTGTAAGAAAACGGCATTAAAATTCCAGAAATTTTTATAATCAGTTATTGTTCCCGCTGTTCTTAGATCAACATCAACTGTCGGATTTTTTTCAGCCCTTTCGCCATAATAAACATAGGTACTGTCCAGCCGCCAGTTTCCTAATAATCCTTCTACATATGGATTGATGGCTTTTTTGGTGAACTTCGATAGGCATACGGTATTGTGTTCAACAATCGTTTTGCAATATGCTCCCTGCATCGGAAAGCCAGGATTGACATAGCCATCAATAACTCCGCCCGGACAAGGAAAATAAGCAAAATGTATCCCAGGCAAACAATAGTGGTTGCAATTAAAATCTTGCGTTTTTGTAAGACATTTTATACTATTAAAATTGGTGATATTTGCATAATCAAAAATCTGTAAAGAAAAACCAGCTCCATTGTTAAGTCCTGATTTTCTGTCAACCATCATTTCTTTAACCAATTTGGCAACAAAGAAACCAGTAGCATCTTTGACTAATCCATATCCATTTAAGGGATTATGAAACCAGGTATAATCCAGCAAAACCTCATTAGTTGAATAAAGATCATTTATTTCAAAACTATGTTTCCAGGATTGAATATCATTGTTGGCATACCAAGGAGTTTTTAGTTTTTGTAATATTGTACTGTTACCAAAAGGTGTTTCAGAGGTAAACAGACCATTAAAACCAGTCGTAACATCATGTACTCCTGGGTGGTCTAAAAATGCAGGAGGTTGATACCCCTGCCCGCCAATTGCACTGGCACAAAAATGCGCAATCCAAACTAAACCGGCTATTTCCCAACTTTCAGGTAAACAAGCAACTCCAGAAGTATAATGAGTCTGTTCTTCGATTATGCAACTCGGATCAAGGTTAAGGTTTAAAAAATTCTCCAGTTTTGTATATTTAATGAATGACTTTGTAATATTAGTTGTATCAGTACTGATGACGCCATCGGGCAAACTTGAACTAACAATGATATTGTCACTGTTTGGAATGAGTGTATAATCTAAATTCTCCTTTTTGATCGTCATTACGGTAGGAGTATCATCCGTGATCATTTGCGGATATACAATTGACCGGGAATAGGTGCTGTTATCTTTTACGTAAAAACTATTATCCACCCGCCACTTTTCTTTAAAAGTTGCAGCTGAAGTGTTTAATATTTTTGTGTCAGTTGTAAACGCAATTTTTTTAATGGCATTGGCACCCTGACCAGTCGTGACAACGGGTGTTTCCAATGAGGTAACACTGCCGATTGACTGGCTCAGCATATTTTTTCTGCCGCTACGGATAATCCTTATATATGCATTCTCTGCTGTGTAAGGATCACCATTGCGATCCATGAATACAAAATGTGAATGCTGGGCATCAGAGCCTCCCACTGAGGTATTAACCGCCCAAATCCGCTTTGCTATATTTTTAACGAGGTATGGATCATTACAGGTAAAATCATCACAAATGTCGCTTTTCAAAGGCCCATGGTCTCTTTCACTTAAAACATAAATCTCATCCCCGGTTTCAAACAAACCCATGTCGATATTATTTTCCATTAATCCCTTGCGGAAAGTAATATTGGAAAAACTGATATCGACATTTTTATAGGCGGGGCCCATTCCATCATAAGCCCAATGCGCAGGGTAATTAAAATTATAGATTGGTTTGTTAAATTCATTATTTGTTCTTGTGAGTAACACGCTGCCTGTTTCTGCGTCATACATCAGGTTCTTTGTTGTCACTACACTTCCCTTATTTTCTACTTTTACGCTATCCAGTACAGCATAATGATTCACGATTTTAGTGATAGCCGCAGAACGGTAATTCGTTTCATCTTTGTAATAGGGGGAAAGCGGGTTAAACAAAGGCAGCGGAAACCATCCAAACCACAACAGATCAAGATTTAATGTTAAGTTGGATGTATACGTCAACGATTTGTGTTCCCTAAAATCGGCCATAATTTCAATATCCCGTCCGATGATGCCATTTTGATTGATAACACCATCAGGCTTGCTTAAGGTTTGAAAAACGTGATTGAACTGGTAAGTTTTATCTGTTCGTTGGGTTACATTATAATAGTTGGTAGTTGACGAAACCGGGTTTAACGGATCTATAGCAGAGTAAGCCGCTTGTGATTTTTCACGCCCGTTCATATCGTTGATATCGACTTTAAATCCCTGTGATAAGGTATTGCGCTGCAGGATATCTACATGCAACATCTTAAGGATCGGCGACGTATTGTATTCGATTTTTCCTGAACCAGGCAGTAATGCCGTAAAACTTGATTTAAATGGAAATTCCCGGGTGGTATAATATTCAGTTACAGATTTTCCAGTTGCATTTTTTACAGTGTCCCTATGTATCGAATTAATCTCTACCCTGCTGTAACCAACACTTGGGTTTGGATAAAACATTTCACCCATTGGCAATTCCGTCGCTCCGTAATCGAAAGGCCCCGATTTATTCCTGTTAAGGTTCTTAATGATTTCCCGGTGAGGGTTTTCTTCACCACCTATTACCGGCTCCCATGAAGCCACACCACTGCTGATTTCCGTGGGTTTGAAGTTGATGAGTTCCGTTTTCGTGTACTTATACTCTTGCCCATAGGTGGCGTCATATCCGCCTGTCAGCTTATTCCAGTTATCTTTGATTTCAATTTTTTTAACCCTAAGCCCACCACCGAATTTTGTTACATCCGGATCGCTCAACCTTACAAAAGATTTAGCCAGGTCAACTTCCCGGCACTTTCCTTTGGACATAAATTTGCCAAAATCACCCTGGAACAATTCAGTGACAGAAGCCACCATACCTGCCAGCGCAATTACAATTCCTCTTAACCCGTTTTCTTCGCTTACATCATACCCAAAATAGGCTTTATGGGGAAGAAAGTTTTTCATGTACTGCATGGGATATTGCACCATCGGCGTATAAT
>CAXTPJ010000347.1:0-4553 GCA_964245855.1 uncultured Ferruginibacter sp.
TTACATATTCTTACTGTAAAAGGCAAGGGCTATTCACTGGCAGAAAAAGACCAGACCAAGTGGCATGCACCTGGATTGTTTGATAAAGTAACCGGCGAAATTCAAAAGAAAACCTTTGATATTCCTCAGCCACCAAAATACCAGGATGTGTTTGGCCATACTATGATTGAGCTGGCAGAAATGAACAGCAATATCATGGGCATTACGCCGGCCATGCCAAGCGGTTCTTCTTTAAAATACATGATGGAAAAAATGCCTGACCGGGCTTTTGATGTGGGCATTTGTGAGCAGCATGCGGTAACGGTAAGTGCAGGTTTGGCAACACAGGGCATGCGGGTTTTCTGCAACATCTATTCTTCTTTCATGCAGCGGGCTTACGATATGGTAATTCATGACGTGGCCATACAAAAACTGCCGGTAGTGTTTTGCTTAGACAGGGCGGGCCTTGTAGGCGAAGATGGCCCAACACACCATGGTTGTTACGACATCGCTTTCATGCGGTGCATACCCAATTTGATTGTGAGTGCGCCCATGAATGAAAAAGAACTCCGCAACCTGATGTACACAGCCCAACTGGAAAGCACAACTTTACCCTTTGTAATCCGTTACCCACGGGGCGAAGGCACCATGCCCGAATGGAAAACGCCTTTTGAAGCCATTGAAATTGGCAAAGGCTGCAAAATAAAAGATGGTGAAGAGGTAGCTATTTTATCCTTTGGCCATCCGGGAAATTTTGCGTCTGCTGCTATCCGTGAGGTACGTGCAGAAGGCATTAACCCGGCACATTATGATATGCGTTTTGCCAAGCCACTGGATGAAGCAATGCTGCATGAAGTATTCGCAAAATTCAGTAAGATTATTACCATTGAAGATGGTACTGTTGTTGGCGGGTTCGGCAGCGCTATTCTCGAATTCATGAACGGGCATGGATATAAAGCCGAGGTAAAAATAATGGGCATCCCTGATCGTTTGGTTGAGCATGGCACACCCAAACAATTGTATGCAGAAATTAGCCTCGATGCCAATGCCATTGCAGCAACACTGAGGGCATTGATGAAAGATAAAGTAACGATCTCAGCTACTTTTCAATAAGCAAATTTTATAAATAATCAAACCGGCTTTTAGCCGGTTTTTTTGTGTGGTTATGTTACAAACTTTTACAGCATCCATCAGCATCGTTGCATCGCACTCTTGTACTGAATATCATTATGCAACAGTAAAAATGTAATAAACATTTAGATATATTAAACTTCTAAATCACTAAACAAAGCCACCGTATTATTAATGGCTCGTAACTACTAAACTCAATAAGTACCCTTCCCAATTCAACAAAACTTTCCATTACTCCTATTGAGAAATTAACGGTACACTTTACGAGGAATCGGTGCTACAATTCATTGATTTTTTGCCGTTTTTGAAGTGTAAACTGGAATGGCTTGCTTATTGAATTATCATAAACGTACTTACGAAAACAAACCGACCAAATGATTACAAACTGTCCCGATGAAAACGGACCGAACTATTGAAGATTACCCTTAAAGATTACTCATTTTATTTAAAAAGAACGACATGGAAACAAATGAAAAATTAGTGGAAGTATTGAATGATCTGGTACAGATCAACAATGACCGGGTAACCGGGTATGAAAAAGCAATTACAAATGTAGATGCAGGTGATGTGGATTTAAAAACCATCTTCCGCAAAATGGCCGATCAAAGTATTGGCTATAAAAATGAACTGTCAGCGGAAGTTTTATCATTAGGCGGCGAAGTTGCCACTGGTACAACAGGCCTCGGTAAAATTTATCGTGCCTGGATGGATGTTAAGTCAGCCTTTACCGGCAACGACAGACAAGCCGCATTGGATGAATGCGAAGCCGGTGAAGATGCAGCCTTAAGAGCATACCGTGAAGCACTGGCATCAGATGCCGAAATAAGTGCAGCGGTTCGCCAGGTAATCACTTCACAACAGGCTGAATTAAAAACATCACACGATGCAATTAAAAAATTGAGAGATCTGCATGATCATGTAAGTGCTTAGTTTTTCTTCCTTTTAAAGTAGAACCCGCCAATTGGCGGGTTTTGCTTTTATGTTATTTGCCACGAATGCACGGATGGTCACGAATGAAAAAATTTAAACAATTACTCCCAATTATTAAATGATGAATATAGATAGACCGTAAAAGCGTGCGACGCCAATGAAGTTCAATAGCATTTCTGAAGCTGGTAATAAAACCACACAGCTTATACATTAAACAGCTTCGCTATTTGTGTTTAAGTATGATGCACTGGTGAGTAATTTTTTATAGTTACATGCTTGCTGCCTGTTTTGTTTTTGGAGCGGCCACAAATAAACTCCCCGAAAGTAAACTGTTCCTCAAATGCAGGCCGGTAATGCTTTTTACCGTGGTAGAAGGCGCTGATAACCGTAATAAAATATTAGAAGGATTGGCGCTAAAATCATTTTTGATGGCATCGGATGCCGGCCATAAAACGAAGTTTAATTTTTTTACTTTATCTGTTTTTTGGTACAGCATTATGATGCCCGCCAGCCCAACAAGGAAGCAGCAATAATTTGCCCAGGCCATTAACTTATAATTGAATTTGGATTGGTGTACATGAAAGCGGTTCCGTACATAATAGTACATTTTCCAGGTACTGTTGTAATCCCAATCGCTTTTAAAAGTAAAGATAGCGGCAGGGTGATAATGTATACTGTCTGCAATGGTGCAAACAGGTATTTTATTTTTCCTGGTAATGCGCATGTAGTATTCACTTTCATCGCCCCACATAAAAAGCTTTTGTTTCGGTAAGCCAACTCTTTCAACAATATTGCGGTGTATCATGGTGCCATTAAAAGGATGGCCTATACCTTCAATGATATTGCTGTTTACCTCATCAATGCTGCTGAAGTTTTTTGTTTTCCATACAAATGTTTTTTTGTTGGTTTTATCCAGTACTGCACAGTTGCGTAGTTTAAGGCGGTCCATATCAGGCGCCAGTATTTTTTGCAGCGCATCTTCTTTTGGGTAGCCATCATCATCCATGCACCATATCCACGAATAGCCATTTTTGTATCCCCATTTAATGCCTGTTTCAAAGCCGCCGCCAGAGCCGGTATTTTCCTGCGTAATAGACAACAGGTCGTGTTGCGTTAGCAGCCATTGGCTGGTAGCATCCGTGCTGCCATTGTTAACTACCAAAATAGTATCGGGTTGCTGGGTTTGATTCCTGAGTGCAGTGATGCATTCTTTAAGCAGGGTGAGGCGGTTGTAAGTAACAACTACGGCAATTACCTTTTCCATTGAAAGATAGTTTTAAATAGGATAATAGGATGTACTGAATATAACGGCTACCAGGAAAGGTTATTGCCCAAGAGGAATTATTTTGTTTTAAGTATATGAAAATATACTACTGTATAATGCAGTGGAAATATGGGTGTAAAAAGATTGCTGTAGAAGAAATACGACGGGTTGCAGTGGGAAATTAGTTATCAGTGATGAGTTATTGGTAAACAGGATAACTGTTTAAACAGGTTTATTCAGAAGTGTAGTGGTGCAGCAACCGGTTAAAAAACTTCTATATTGGAAAATACCGGCGCCGGTGATTTTGAGTTGACAGCGTCCGTAAATTGTTGGGCAAACTGTATGGCTTCGCCAATTACGTGGTGCATATCCATGTATCGGTAAGTGGCGAGCCGGCCAAGAAAAGAAACTTTCTGTTGTTGTTCTGCCTTTATCCTGTACTGTTTTAGTAAGGCAATATCAGCAGCCAAACGCTTGGGGTAAAACGGCACATCCGCCTCCGTGGTTTCCTTGCTAAATTCAGTAAAGCAAATGGTTTTATCGTGTTGCTCCCACGGAGTAAAATGTTTGTGTTCTGTTATCCTGGTGTAAGGAACATCGGCATCGCAATAATTCATTTGCGACGTACCCTGGAAATCGCCATCGTGGTAAGACGTTTCAAACACAACTGTGCGGTAGCCGAGCCTGCCCAATTCGTAATTGAAAAATGCATCAATGGGACCGCAATAAAACACATGGTCGTATGCGGTGATATCTGTATTGCCATCGTATTTTTTGTTGAGCGATGTATTGATCTTTGGGTGGTTGATCATCTTTTCCATCACCGCAGTATATCCTTCGGTTGGTATGCCGGTGTAAATATTGGTGTGGTAGTTATCATCGTAATTGAACCTTACAGGAATGCGTTTTAAAATAGAAGCCGGCAGCTCGGTTGGTTCGCAGCCCCATTGCTTTTTCGTGTAGCCGTAAAAGAAAGCGTAGTATAAGTCTTTGCCGATAAAGTACAGCGCCTGCTCTTCAAAGTTTTGCGGCTCAGAAATGGTTTTATCTGCAAGGGTTGATAAAAATGCCCGGGCGTCATCAGGCGTAAATGTTTTATTAAACAATTGATTGATGGTGTGCAGGTTTACCGGGAGCGAATAAATTTTACCGCCACTTTTGGCTTTTACCCGGTGAACGTAGGGCCTGAATTCAACGAAACTGTTGACGTAATCCCAGATCTCTTTTTTATCAGTATTGAAAATATGAG
>CAXTPJ010000348.1:0-4546 GCA_964245855.1 uncultured Ferruginibacter sp.
CACCCGGCAATAAGTATAAAGCCGTACCGCCGAATAGTATGATAAAACCAATACGTATAGCGGAAAATTTCTTCACCGGGCTGCTATGCCCAATCTTGATCCAGCCCAATAAATATAACACGACCAGGATTCCGATGATAACCCAGAGGGCAACAAAAATTTCTCTTTTCATAATGCCCCATTGCTCTACATTGTCTGCATTGGCAAAGAATTTTACCGCCAGCGCTAACTCAACAAAACCCAACACCACTTTAACGTCTGTCATCCACCCACCGGATTTTGGTAACGATTGCAACCATTGCGGGAACATGGCAAACAATGCAAAAGGTAAACCCAATGCAACACCGAATCCAGCAGCACCGGCTGTAAGCGGCCACGGGCCTTCATTTGCGACATTAGCCAACAATGTTCCCAATATGGGACCAGTACAGGAAAAAGATACAATGGCCAAAGTACCGGCCATGAAAAAAATGCCGCCTAAATTTCCCAGGCCTGATTTTGAATCTGCCTTATTGGCAATAGATGAAGGCAATCCAATTTCAAACAACCCGAAAAAAGACAAGGCAAAGAAAACAAACACGGCAAAGAAGATCATGTTGAGCCAAACGTTGGTAGAAATATTATTGAATATTTCTGGACTGATGGTTTTGCCTGCAACATGGAATGGTATGGTGATGGCAACATAAATGAGGAAGATGAACAACCCATAAAATACGGCATTCATGATTCCCTTTTTACGGGTCTGCGATTTTTTTGTAAAGAAGGTAACAGTGACCGGTATCAATGGAAATACGCAGGGTGTTATCAATGCAACCAATCCGCCTAATAAACCCAGTAAAAAAATAGACAACAGACTTTTATTTTGCGTGCCTTCATCTCCGCAATTGTTTACGGGGTTTTTAATATCAATGGATGGTACTTTTATTTTAAACCCGGAGGCAACACCGCCTTCCAGTTCAGTATTAAAAGCAAAAGGAATATCCGGAGAAAAATCTTCTCCTTTGTTGAAGAATACAGACAGCTTACCCAACAATTGGGCAGGCACTTTATCTTTAAACGCTATCACTGCTTTCCATTCTGCTGCACCTTCTGAAATAGTCAATTGCTTATTGCTAAAAATTGCAGAAGTAATTTGTTTGGTTGTTCCGATAGCAGTAAAATTTTCAATGCTGATACTACTATCATTGAAAGTTAATTCTGCTGAAGGCGTTCCATCCAGGTCTTGAGATGGTGCATACAATTGTGTTCCTGCAGCGCCGGCGGATGAAAAAGTAAGTTCGTATTTTTTATCAGTCAGTTTTTTTGATTGCACCGTCCACTTGAAAACTGCTGTGGTACTGGCATCCTGGGCAACAAGGGCAAGTTGTATAAATAAAAAAAGAAGAAGTAATAGTCTTGATTTCATGTTATGTTGTTTTTGCCTGGTTCTTTAAGGCTTTGCATTTCGCTAACTACGAACAGTTTTTCTTATTGCAATGTTTAGCTGCCGGTTACAAAAAACGAGTTCTTTTAAGAACCCGTTTACTGATAGTATTAAACCAATTATTTTAATGCCACTGAAAAATCCACTTTCTTTGGAGGCAGGCATTTCTTATCATCGCAGGTTTGAAATTCTACTGTTCCCACAACGTTTGTTTTTACATTGGCTTTTAATTTTACCACCTGCACAAAATCTACTTTATCTGCATATTGATTGGCAGATATTTTCAACCTGGGATCTTTAAACAACTGCATCTTCCCTACTTCTTTTGTTTTACCATCCAACGTAACCAATGGGTTTTTGGTAAAAACAATTTCTGTTGGATTATTGATGGCATCGGCCGGTTGGGTTTGCGAATACAAATGCCAGGTCGGCTGCATGGTTGCAGTCAGGTGTATTTCGTATGTTTTATCGGCAATTTTTTTAGCGCTGTACTCCCACTGAACCGGGTTAAGCATTTGTGCATTGGCTGTTGCAGCAACCACTAATATAATAAGCGTGTAAAATATTTTTTTCATCTTTTAAAATAATTTTGGGCAAAGTTACTGATCATGTTTCGCAAGCACTAACGTATAAACCTGGCCAAAGGTTTTTAACATTAGTTTAGCTGAAACAGGTGCATGAAAACCTTTCTGCCATCTTCATTGCTCAATGCAGCGCTGCAGGCCCTTTCAGGGTGCGGCATCATGCCAAAAACGTTTCTTTCTTTATTGCAGATACCGGCAATGTTATGAATGGCGCCATTGGGATTGCTGGATGGCGTTACACTGCCTTTTTCATCGCAATAGCGGTAAATAACCTGGCGGTGCATTTCCAGTTGTTCCAGTGTTTCATCATCGGCAAAGTAACGTCCTTCGCCATGGGCAACGGGAATTTTTAATGCGGTGCTGCCTTCGGTAGCCGCTTCTTTTATAAAAGTGTTTTTACAAACAAACTGTTGCTTTTCGTTGCGCAATAATACGCCGGGCAACAGGCCGCTTTCGCATAAAATCTGGAAGCCGTTGCAAACCCCCAGTACCTTGCCACCTTTATTGGCAAAAGCAATTACGCTCTGCATCATCGGACTAAATTTGGCAATAGCGCCACAACGCAGGTAATCGCCAAAGCTGAAACCGCCGGGTAACACAATGCAATCATCTGCAGTAAACATGCTGATATCTTCATCTTTGTGCCACAGTTCAATCACTTCCTGTTTCATTTCGTTGCGCAGGGTTTCAATCATGTCCCTGTCGCAGTTGCTGCCCGGAAAAACTACTACGCCAAATTTCATATTTGTATGGTTGTTTTACAGATGATGCCAATAAAGCTGCCCAAAGCTATTCAGTACAAGAGTGCGACGCAAGGATGCCCCATTGAAAAACTGAAGCTGGTAACAACATTTTCGGCGCAAAAATACAACTACCCAACCATTATTTTACGAAGTAGCCAAAGGCAATTACAAATGCCACCATCAGCCAGTGAAGAACTTGTGGAAACCACTTTTTTTGTGGATACAGGAAAGCGCAGCCAACGAAGGCCGATAGCGGAACGGCACACAATATCCAGTAACCGAAACTGTGTGTGGCGTTGATGAAAGGGATGCCAAGGGCTACGAAAAAATAAAGAAAAACAAGGTTCCAGCTTTTGCGGGTTTGCACCAGTTGGCGCAAAAAATTTTGCCGGATGTAAAACAGCCCGATGATGGTAGCAAACAATACCAAACTAATGGCACCCAGCGCCCAGCGGGATTCGTAAAAAGTGGGCAGGCTGAAAGTGATGCCGGGAAGTTTATAATTCTTCCATTTATCGGTTAAAAAAATATATGACAGCAGGAAATAATAAGGAGCAATAATGCCCAGTAATGCTACCAGCCATTCTGCTAACTTAAAGGGCCTGGTAAATATCAAACCGAAAATAATGAGTACCATAAAGGCTACGGAAGGAAAATAAAAGAAACTGGCAATACCAATAGCTATTCCGATATTGAATAAAGTGGAAGTAACACTTTTGGTATGGCTTAAACCGCTCATGCGGGCCCAAACCCACACCAGTAGAGAGTTTACGATCAACGGGGCTGACAGCATATTCCATTCTTTAAACAACGAAGTAATGAGCAGGTAAGCCATTGCTGTGAGGTAGTTGGGCTTTTGCATCATACGCTGGCCATTGGCCAACTGGTTAAAAATAATGGCCTGTGTGTAGAGTAATAAAAAAGCAATGATGGAATAGATGGCCGGCAATTTGTTGCCAATGTTATCCAGTTGAAACAATAATTCTTTGTATAAAAAACCATCCGTTGCCTGTGGAACAAGTTTTACCGGGTGCAGGAACATAGGCAGCTTTAATACGATGCCATACACCAGCAGTAAAAAAGTATTGTAAGGATTGTTGGCTTTGAAAGTGCCTGTCACAGGTATGATGCTATTTTAGTTGCTGCAAAAATGAGTAATAATTGCTGGTAAACAAAATAGAATAGTTGATGCCATGAATGCACAAATGAATACAGATGAAATACTATTTTTTATTACACGAATTAAAACGAATTACACGAATTCAACTTGAGTTGCGAGCATCCGAATTATAACTGTTTGTTGCCACGGATGCACGAATGGAATAATACTTTTTATTACACTAATTAAAACGAATTACACGAATTGAGCTTGCTGAGTCGCCAGTATCTGAATTATAATTGTTTGTTGCCACGGATCCATGAATAAAGATGAATGTAAATCGCCAATACTATACAACCGATACTAAAAAGTGATTTTGGCAAAACATACCAGCCCACGGTAGGTAGCCGGAATGATGACCTGCCTGGCACTGATCTGTTTGGCGAAACGGGGCATTAGCTCATACCCTTTTTCGTAGGTGCGGAGCGTTGGGTTCCTTTTAGAGCTGCCATCTGGTGTTACAATGTTGTCCGACAACAATTTGTTGCTCCTCGAAATATCATTGTACAGAAAATGTACTTCACCGTTGGTTAGAAAAGTATTAAAAGATAGATAATTGTCATTGTCATCAGAGAACTGTTGCTTGTGGATGATGTTTGTCCATGCCGGGCGACCATTCTTGTCAACATTCAGCATG
>CAXTPJ010000349.1:0-4539 GCA_964245855.1 uncultured Ferruginibacter sp.
CAGTCACACTCCACAACATATTGGTTCATTATCCCATTTATTCCGACCGTAAACTCTTCACGGGATTTACCACCGCCGCTTTAAAAGCTTTATAGCCCACGGTAATCCAGGCCAGCAAAACAGAAACAACGATGGCCATAACGAATACGCCTACTCCAATATCTACTTTGTACACAAAATTCTGCAACCAGGTATGCATCAGGTACCAGGCTGCCGGAACCGCCAATACAAATGCAATGCTGATGAGAATGGTAAATTCTTTTGAAAACAAATACAAAATGCTCTGTACACTGGCGCCCAATACTTTTCTTATTCCTACTTCTTTTGTTTTTTGCACTACCATAAAAGAGATCAAACCATAAAGCCCCAAACAACTGATAAAGATGGCCAGCAGTGCATACACTTTGTACATGGTACTCAGGCGTTCTTCCTGCAGGTAATAATTTTTGATGTTGTCATCTAAAAAAGAAGCAGTGTACACATACTCGGGGAAATATTTATCCCATAACAATTTGATCTCGTCATTACTTTTTGCCAGGTTGGTGCTGGAGAGTTTAATACCTGCGGATTGATAAAACTTTTTTCTTGGCATCATCACAATTGGTTTCACTTCATCCCGCAATGATTGCTGTTTAAAATCTTTTACCACCCCTACAATTGGTTTTGGAATACCGCCGCCAACCCGAAACATTTTACCAATGGCTTCCTGCGGATTTTTAACGCCCACTTTCTTCAATAAAGTTTCATTCACTACAAACTCACGGGCTGTATCGCTATGGCTATAGAAGCGGCCGGCGGCCATTTGTAAGCCAAATGTTTTTGCATAATTGTAGTCGCCCATTTTTAGCTGTACACTAAATTCTTTGTCTTTCATTTCATCGTAAGCAAAATTGGAGTTCCAGGAGTTATCGCTGCTGGGGCCATCAAATCCATAGCTCATGTCTTTAACATCGCTTCTTGCAATCAGCGCATCTTTAAAAGCATCATGCCTCGAACTCGTGATACTGTCTGCATTCATCGTCAGCATCAGCGTAGCTTCTTTATTAAAACCGAGGTCTGCCTTTTTTATAAACTCCATCTGGCTGATGGCAATGATGGTAGCGATAATAAAAATTTGAGAGAAGGCAAACTGCAATATCACCAGCACCCGGCGCAAAGAAACACTACCCACCTTTGAAGTATTGATCTTGTTCTTGATAGCTTCTACCGGCTTGAACCTGCCCATGATAAAAGCAGGATAAATACCCGACAGTATAATGGTAACGAGTGTAATCGCCAGGATAAAACCAATGCTGCCGGCATTAAATAAATGCAGGCTGCTTTGTACCACCATCATGTTTTTAACATATGGCAATGCAAGTAAACACAGGCCGATTGCAATCATAACGGAAACGAGTACCACTGTAGCAGTTTCTGCCAATACCTGCATGCTCAACTGCATCTTACTGCTGCCCAGTACTTTGCGGATGCCTACTTCTTTACTGCGGGTAACCGCCAGCGCTGTTGACAGGTTTACAAAATTGATGCAGGCCATCAGCATGATCAACAGGCCAATGAAAGCCAGCGTGTACAAAGAAGCTTTGCTGCTTACATGGTCGCCGTTGGTTCCAAAGCGTTCATCAAAATGTAGATTCTTGAGGGGCTGCAAAAAATGAATGCGCTTAGTATCTCTTTTGGATGTGTTATATTTTTTTTCGAATGACGCCAGTTGCTGGTCAATGGAAGCAGTGCTGGTAGCAGGCGGAACAGAAACATACACCTGGTGATTACTGGTGTTAGAACCCCAATCTTCCAGCGGCCAACCGTTACCGTTATGCGATACAAAACCAGCATACGAAGCAACGATCGTAAAGGGAAAATCGCTGCTGGCCGGCACATCTTCAAACACACCAGCTACCTGCAGGTCGTAATCTGAGTTGTCCATTGAAATCCTTTTGCCTACCGCCTCTTTCCAGTTACCAAAATATTTTTCTGCAATGGCCTTACTTACCACCACACTGTTTACATCATTTAATACGCTTGCATTGCCGGATAAAAAATTCACTTCAAACAATTTCATTAATTCCGGCTCACCATAAAACACGCCGCTCTCTTCCCTGAATTTTTGATTGCCCGCAGCGCTGCTCCCATTGTCGCCCTTAACGGTTACCTGTATCCCATAATTCTGCATCAGTTGCGCAAACTGCAATTGTGGGTAATCCTGCCGTAAAAATTTGGTGGTAGGAAAAGGCATGCCCGGCGTAAAGTGTTCGCCATCTGCATCCACATCCCTTGTCACCACCTGGTATAAATTATCAAAGCCCTTCAAATGCCTGTCATGACTGTATTCAAACTGTATCACTAAAAAAACAATGATACAGGCAGCCAGCGCCACACCCAATCCCAACACATTAATAGCAGCATGCTTGCGGTGCCGCAACAAATTCCGGAAAGCTGTTTTGAAATAATTTTTTATCATGGCTATACCTGGTTTTAATTTTTTATTGAGCCGGCAGTTGTTCTTTACTCAACATCGTCCCCGCCGTGGCGGGGCTCACTTGTACCGAATACCAATGAGCAGTAAGGCTGCAACGGTATTGATGATTTTATACAAACGTTTCCTTTTTACACCAATCATTAAATATGTACCACTTAAAAATGCTGCCATAAAAACAATAGTACAAGTGAGTGACACAACGATGATGAATGATGCTCCAAAAGCTTGTAACAAAATCAATCTCTCATTTTTTACTAAGTAACATCGCCTGCCACATCATACCCTTGTCCTGGTTCCCCCTTCAGGGGGCGGAGGGGGTTCCTACTCCGTCCGCAAACTATTCACCGGGTTAGCCATGGCAGCTTTAATTGCCCTGGCACTAACCGTTACCAATGCGATCAGCAATGCCAGCAAACCTGCGCCGGCGAGCATCCACCAACTGATCGTAATGTGGTAAGCAAAATCCTGCAACCAGGTATTGATGGCAAACCACGCAATAGGAACAGCGATGCAGGCTGCAGCCAATACGAGCTTTACAAATTCGGCGGACAGCAGTTGTACAATGCGGCCAACGCTTGCGCCCAACACTTTCCTGATGCCGATCTCCTTTGTTTTTTGTTCTGCTGTAAAAGTGGCCAGGCCAAATAAACCAAGACAAGCGATGACCACTGCGAGCAATGTAAATATCAATGCGATGGTGCCCTGCTTTTCTTCGGCCTTGTATTGCTGTGCAAAATTGGCATCCAGGAAATGCAGTTCAGGCGTATTCATTTTATCAAAGGCAGCATAGGTTTTATTAAGCCAGGCAAGGCCTTCGGCAGTTTTGCCTTTGGCAATTTTTACATACAGGTTATCGCCCATAGCAGCAGCCGGTGGCATCACCATCACCAATGGTTCTACTTTGTGTTGCAGGGAATAAGTATGAAAATCTTTTACTACGCCCACCACTGTCCTTTCAGCAGTGTTGCCTGCATCATCGATCCTGAACTTCATTCTTTTGCCAATGGGGTTTGTCCAGCCCAATCTTTTTTGCAGCGTTTCATTGATGAGGGCAGCACCATACTTATCGGATTGAATGGCATCTGAAAAATTCCTTCCGGTGGCCACTTTAATTTCCATTGAAGGAATGTAATCGGCATCCACCATTAATTCCTGTGCCATGGTTGAACTGGTGGAGAAGTTGCCTTCTGCTGTTTCAAAATTGTATCCCAATCCACCCAAGTTATTATTGCCGATCGGGTTGCCGGCCACCGCAACACCTTCAATGGCGGGGCTTTGCAGCAATTGTGTTTTTAATGCAGCAGCCTGGTTACGCACTGCACGGTCATTGATATGGAAAGTAAGTACTTGCTGCTTGTTAAAACCCAGGTCTTTTTTAGCAGTGTAATCGAGTTGACTATAAATAACTACTGATCCTGCAATCATGATCACCGTAATAACAAACTGAAAAACCACCAGGGAACGGCGAAAAAAAATGCTGGAAGAAAGGCTGCCCGTTTGTCCTTTCAAAGCAGGCATCATTTTAAACCGGGATAAAAGCAACGATGGATAAATGCCGCTGACAATACCTGCCAACAATGCAAACAGCGCCAGCACAACGATGGTAGTAACGGTGCCAAAACGTACAAGGGTCAACTGTTTTTCTGTGAGTGAATTAAAAGCAGGAAGCAATAATTGAATCAGCAATACGGCAACCACTGCAGCAATCGCAGTAATTAAAACAGACTCTGTTATAAACATGGCTGCCAACTGGCGCTTACCGGAACCGATGACTTTTCTTACACCAATTTCTTTTACTCTTATGGAAGAACGGGCAGTGGTAAGTGTGATGTAATTGATGATAGCGATGATCAATATTAAAGCGGCAATGCCCATAAAAGCATATACTCTTCCGATGCTGCCGTTACTGCCAATTTCGTATTGCAGGTTTGAATGTAAATGAATACTGGTTAATGGTTGCAGCTCCATTTTATAATCATTCAGTTTCATCAATTGCTGAATGGTCTTGGCGGAAAATGCCGGCAGCTTGCTTTCAAGTGTGGCAATGTCTTCTTTCTTTTTTA
>CAXTPJ010000350.1:0-4534 GCA_964245855.1 uncultured Ferruginibacter sp.
TGCCTGGCAACTGCTTTGTGTACATTCTTTGCCTGTTATTTTTCCTTTCATTGCCCTTTTCATTTTGCTGTACTAACATGAAAGTTATCGCTAACCAACGGGTTAGTAATAACCAACGGTTAGCGAATGTAGGTAGGTTTGCATTACAAAAAAAACAAAAAAATGAACATCTTACATGTAATAGCAAGCCCAAGGGGAAACGAATCGCATAGCATTCAATTAGGAAATGCCATAGTTAAAGGATTACAGGAAAAATATCCGGGTAGTGTTGCGCAAACACACAATTTAACGACCACCTTATTTCCTCACCTGGAAGAAGTGCACCTCAATTCATTTTACACGCCGGCAGAAAGCAGGACACCGGAACTGGAAGAAGCGGTGAAGCATTCAGATGAAGCCATTGCAGAATTGTTTGCTGCGGATATTATTGTGATCGGTTCGCCGATGTACAATTTTGGAATTCCTTCTGCTTTGAAAGCCTGGATCGATCATATTGCAAGGGCAGGAAAAACATTCAGCTATTCTGCCAGTGGTGCAGAAGGTTTACTCAAAAATAAAAAAGCTTACCTGGCAATTGCGACCGGCGCTGTATTTTCTGAAGGATTATACAAGGAAATGGATTTTACAGAAAAGTACCTTACATCGGTGCTTGGCTTTTTGGGTATAACAGATGTAACCACTTTCAGGGTAGAAGGTGTTGCCATACCTGGTTTACAAGAAACTGCTTTGCCAAAAGCATTGCAAGCGGTGGAAGCTTTTGCATTTTAACGCAATGTAGTATTGGTGTTTATTCAATGCTACGCCTGACTGAAGCGGCACCCCGGTGAAGGCCTGCGGGCAGCTTTGTGCCGGAGTAAAGCGTAAGGCAGGAGTGAGGTTGACGAGAATGATGAGGTTTAACGTACTGTTGATTTAAAGTTTAGTTGTTTAGTAAGTTTAGAAGTTTAGTTGATGTTGGCTGAACACAAACCTTATAAGACAAAAAAGCCCCGGCTAGAAAACCGGGGCTTATGACTCTCCCTAAACTAAATGCTCTTGTACAAGCATTATTTTCCTTTAATCACTTTTACTGTTCCGCTTGTCCAGCCATTTCCGCTGATTGAAACGTAGTAAAAACCTGATGTTAATGCGGTGGTATTTAAATCGAACCGGTTAGCGCCGGTTGCGAGTGATACGTTTGTTTTTGTGACTGTTCTGCCATACACATCCTGTACACTCATTACTGCTGCGCCTTTTGCAGATGCTGTTGTAAAGATTACTGTTGGATTGTTTACGAATACACTTGGCAATACAGCGATCTTATCTTTTGTATCGTTGCAGGATGTTTTAACGATAGCGATTTCGCTTGTTTTAAACTGGCCTGTTTTATCGTACACTCTTAACCGGTAGTAAGCCTGTGCAGCAGGTTGTGACAACCTGATTTTTCCGCTGGTAGCCTGGAGCCTGTTAGCTACAGTGAATTTTCTACCATCAACACTTTGCTCTATTTCAGTGTAGATATAATTTTCTTTGCTGTCGAGTTTCCAAACCAGTTCAGCATCGCAAGATACCTGTGTGGCAGTGAAGTTGATAGCATTGGCTGATAATACACTGCAACCGGTGAAAGTGTACACGCCTGCTTTACCCAATCCGTTGCCACCTGAAGTGAAACCAAACAATGTACCCAGTGTGTTACCCAGGTTGAAAATACCGGTGCTGAAATCGAGTGCTTTGCCCGGTGAACCAACCAATGCTTTTACGCTTTTTGAATAGCCCCTTACATGTCCGCCACCTGCAACACTGTAACCGGTAAGGCTTGCTGCGTTGATGCCGAAATCGAATGCAATTTCATTTTCCAGTGTCCAGTAAGGTGCAGCATTGTAAGTGCCATCCCATTTGCCGGTGAAGATAAATGCTGCGCCACCTACTGCATTGGCACCTACCAGGCCAACTGCTGAAGATAATGGCTCGCCAACAATGATATCGGCTACGCCATCACAATTCACATCCAGCATATTATCGATGGATGCCCCAAACAAGGCACTCATGTTGATGTTTTGTAAACTTAAAATAGATAGCAAACTTGAAGCCCTTGGAGAAGATAATACCTGTGTTGACGTTTCTTTAGCAGCAGGGCTTGGCTTTGAAGCAAAGAGGTTTACGCTACCTGCTTTTAAACGAAGACCTGATACAATGTTGCTCAATACGTTTCCTGTTGGAGCGCCTACCAAAATGTTGCCATTATGGAAACCATACGCATCTCTTACGCCCCTAACAGAATAACCAAACAGGTTTGCAACAGAACCAACCAGTGATCCGGGTGCTGTAAGCTGTGTGCCGATAGATGTATTTACGCCTGTGCCGTTGCCGTTATAAACATAAGCGCTGCCGCCTAACAGGTTGCCTAAAGACAAACTGGCTCCGCCCGGCGCACCAACAACAATGTCGGGCCTTGAATCTTTATTGTAATCACCTGCACAATCAACGCTGAACCCAAACAACAGCCCGTTAAGGTTTAACATACCAGGATAGCTTAACAAAGATGGAGGCGCCAATTGTGTTGGTGTGTTAGAAGCAATGTTGCCGGAATAATAAACAAAAGCAGCGCCACTTACTACATCCAGTAATTGTACACCTGCATAGCCGGGAGCACCTACTACAATTTCTCCAAGGCCGTCGCCATTCATATCATCTGTTGCAGCAACAGAAAAACCAAACAGTGGATTGATGTTTATATTAGATAAAAATGCACCCAATACACCACGGCTGAAATAAGTTGATCCACGGAGGTAAACAGAAGCATACGGCGTAGTGCTGCCAGATGTAAGTGTTTCGCCATTGAATACATATACTTTACCTGCCGTAACAGTGGCTGTTGCAGGTAAGCCCGAAACTGTAGTGCTGTAGCTTTCGCCTGGCGCACCTACAATGATATCATTTTTTGCAGTGCCTACTACATTTCCGCCTGCAATGCTGAAACCAAACAAAGCATTCAGGACAGGACTAGTAGAACGCAATACCCTGTCTGGCGTAGCTGCCAGGCCATTGGTTGACCCATAATATATAAATACCGCACCTGCACCAACTACTGTGCCTGGGCCAACAATTACATCGATAGCGCCGGGAGCACCAATAGCTACATCATCATAACCATCATCGTTGATATCGCCGATGCCGGCCATGGTAAAGCCAAACATGGCATCTACCTGTAATTGCAGGTTGGTTAATAGAGTTGGTAATATACCTGCTGCCGATGCTTCCCATTCTGCCAAATGCGTTAATGGGTCAACAGTTACAGGGTAAACTGCATCTGCATCATTAACTACCAATGCCAGTTGATGGTCATCCATCATCTGCATAGAAGCGGTTAATGGTTTATGGTTGGCATCCCAAACTTTAAGGTCATCATATTGTAATGCTGTTTTGCCACTGTGCTTATCCGTTAGTGACAGCATATTGTTACTGGTTGAGGGTACCAGGTCGCCTGATACATGCAGCACAATTTTTAAAGGTTGATCTTTTTCAGGCTTGTTGGTAATGATAAAATTTTGCCTGATACCCTGTTCATTATTAATATACTCCACATCGAAGTTGTTATAATGAAAGCGTAAATGATTGTCGTTGTTGGTTAACGACTGGTGTGCCGGTAAACCAGCCACTTTTTTGTTGTTGATCTGCACCAGTTGCAGGGAAGATTTCCAGGCCGTGGTGTTTGCATCTTTGTTAAAGATCATTCTGCTGGTAGAAGCAGTTAAACCATCGGTAGCAAAACTTACCTGTTGTTTCCTGTTGGCAGTGGCATACTGGTTGTTGAGCTTTTTAAAATAATACTCAGATGCAGTAATGTACTCCTGCGCTGCAGTTTGCCAGTCTTTGGTAGCAGCAGCGGGAACATTTTTTTGAGAACTGTTGTTGGAAAATGCAATTTGTTTAGCAGTAACATCTTGCGCTTGTACAGTCGTAGTGATGCCAGTGATCAATACGCCCGCCATAGAGAGTAGAGCCGTTTTCATAGTAAAGGGGTTTGAGTTTAAATGATTAATTCGATGTAAAAATACCCGCCGCTTTATGGGTATTTGTACCCTAAATACATATTGTTGTCCCCTAAAAATGCAAAAAAAGAAAAATATTTAAAAAATCGAATGAATACTACAAAGCCATAGAAGGATCGCTACACATTCATGGCTAACTCACGACAAACCGGGATATTTTTTTTCTGCTTCTTTGTATCCCGTATCCTATTAAAACCAATTTCGTGAAAACCACAACCCAACAACCGTACAATCCTTTGTATCAATACATGGAGGATCTTGCAGTACAACTCGATTCTCCTTACAGTAATAGCAGCATTCAACTACAATCCGCCATCGGCAATGGTTTTGTAAAGCAACTTCGGATTGAAGAAGGATTTTGCATCCGTTACTACCGCTTTAGTTTACTGGATGACCGTATGTTTAACTGGGTTGATGAAAGTGACTGCCTGCGTACCTATAAGCTGGTATTCAACTTTGAAAAACAGGCTGGTCAAAGCGATGCACATCCTGCTGTTTTGTAT
>CAXTPJ010000351.1:0-4529 GCA_964245855.1 uncultured Ferruginibacter sp.
AAGGTTTTATTTGTAAGATAAATTGCCTGCTCAATAACATTATTATAAAACAGGCAATTGCATTTTGTAATTGCCTGTTTTAGTTTTATGATCAGTATTAAAAAAGTAAACAAGCGATATGAAAAGGATCAGCATTATTTTATTTGCAGGTGTATTTAGCAGCACTGTTGTTCATTCAAAAAGCATTGCGCTAACTCAAAGCATTGTATCGGATACCATTCCGGCATTGTTAAAAGGCAATTTTGTTGATGACTATGATATTAAATACCGCATAACCAATACTGTTTTTACACAACTGCCCAACACTAATTACCACATCATCAGTTGGGATACCACTGCACAATTTCTCCTCGCCCGCAATGATGATCATAACCCCGGTGAAGGCGGTTTATATACCCGGATTGATTATATGCGCTTCAACAATATGCCGCCTTTTGAATGGGGATATTGCTTGACTGCGTACAATGCAAAAACGCTGGAAGAAGCAAAAACAAAAGCCACAGCAGACAGGAGCAATCCCAAAAAGGGATGTGGCGGTTATCCTTTTTCAAGAATGAAAAAAATAAAACAATAAGTGTAAAAAATAAGCATGATGATAGTTTGTGATCGCAATCGTTTACCTGCGCTATATGTTGCAGACTACGCTTCAATCCTTTAAACATCTGACCGAAAAACCAAAATTTTTGGCTGAATAAGTATTGAGAAAATTCGGGGAAGTGCCAAACAACATTCTGTTCATAGCTTCTGTATTGCTGTGTTCTGAAGCGCTCCACCAAAAGCCAGCGCTGTTTATAGAAAATGAACCGGAATAATTACAGCCACCACCAGGAAGCGCTGTAAAACCGCTGCTGTTATTTGCATCCGTATTAAATGCTCCCCAATGTCCGGGTCCGGATTCTTTCAGCGCAGATCCTGCAATTAAATCTCCACCAACACAGTTTGAAAGGATGGTCCATTCTGTGTCTGACGGGATATGCCAACCTGCCGGAGCCAATCCCCTTGGATCATTTACTGCATACCAGTTATATAGTTTTCCATAAGTTGTGGCGTACAAAGCAGAATCATTGTTATACCAACACCAGGCCCCTGTAGTTAAATTTGCCCATTCGGAAGGGTTCGTTACCTGGGGAATGGTATCTCCATTTTTATAGAATGAGACGTCAAGATTTTTTTTCATCCATGTTTGATTGCAGATTGTTACACCGTCGGTTGAATTTGTATTATTGTTGATAACAACCCCTCCGGAAATAACAAAGTTTGCTCCTGCCGCTATAATAAGGGCGCCACCTTGAGATATTGTTTGAGCAACATTTAAGACACAGGAATCACCCGGCCGGGGCATTATATAAATAAGCGAACTGTCTGGCAAAGGGTTTGGTGGAATTGTAAAATTTGACCAGTTATTTGGTACATCCCAATTGCCGTTTCCGGTGAATAGGTAGGTTGATTGGGAAAAGGATTGATTGATAATAATGTAAAAAGTAAAGCGAGTAAAAATTTGGGCATGGACAAATTGTTTTAATTATTTCGAAAATAACATATTCAAAGCAATAAATATTTCTTACTGCTTATTATAGTTGAAAATAATATTTTTTAAGCAGAAAAACGATTAGAACCAATATGGCAGCCGCTTTCAGGAATGCAAGAAAATAGAGTGAACGGGCTATTTTCCGGTTACTTTTACAACAAGGGTTTTTAACTCATTTTCGGAACAAATTTTATTGATTTATTTACTTGTCCGGTAAATAAATTTTGTTTTCCACAGCCCCAAAACGGGCAAAACCGCACTGCTTTTGCCTCTTCACATTTCTTTAATAGTTGCGCAAAATGTTGCTAACATAAGGTGCATAACAAATTAACAGTAACTTAATTTTCTACTCTATTTTGCAAGCAGATTTTGGTTTCCCACTATCATAAGGATTAAAAGGGAACCGGGCAAAATTCCCGGACTATCCCCGTAGCTGTAAGCTCTCAGCAAGTTGTTTAATCCTCTGCCACTGCCACTTTTACGGCGGGAAGGCGATAAACAATGAAGCAAGTCAGAAGACCTGCCAGGATCAATTTTTGTAACAAAGCTTTCGGGTAAAAAGCAATGCTACTGATCGTATCTCCGCTTAATTGCCGGTTAAACTTTCAGCCCATCCCTGACCCCGGAAAAGCAAATGAAAAATTTAACCATGATGGAACATACAGACGAAATACTCTTAAAGGAAAATAAAGACCGTTTTGTGATCCTGCCAATCAATTATCCCAAGGTTTGGGAACAATATAAAAGGCACGAAGCCAGCTTTTGGACAGCCGAAGAAATTGACCTTAGCGGCGATATGAAAGACTGGGAAAACCTGAATGATGGAGAACGTCATTTCATCAGTCATATTTTGGCATTTTTTGCTGCCAGCGATGGTATTGTAAACGAAAACCTGGCGGTAAATTTCATGAGTGAAGTGCAGTTGCCGGAAGCCCGCTGTTTCTATGGTTTCCAGATCATGATGGAAAACATTCACAGCGAAACGTATGCTTTGTTGATTGATACTTACATTAAGAACGCTGAAGAAAAATATAAACTGTTTCATGCCATCGACACCATTCCTGCAGTAAATAAAAAAGCAGAGTGGGCATTGCGCTGGATCGATAACGGAACCTTTGCAGAAAGATTGGTAGCATTTGCAGCAGTAGAAGGTATTTTCTTCAGCGGTAGTTTTTGCTCTATTTTCTGGTTGAAGAAAAGAGGTTTGATGCCGGGCTTAACTTTCAGCAATGAATTGATCAGCCGGGATGAAGGGTTGCATTGTGAATTTGCCTGCCTGTTGTATAAAATGCTGAAGAACCAATTGTCGCAGGAACAGGTTCAAAAGATCATCACCGATGCAGTGGTAATAGAAAAAGAATTCATCACCGAAGCATTACCGGTTGGCCTGATTGGCATGAACGCCGGCCTGATGCAACAATATATAGAATTTGTAGCCGACCGTTGGTTAAGCGAACTGGGTTACGCAACAGTGTATAACACCACCAACCCATTCGATTTTATGGAAATGATCTCCCTGCAGGGTAAAACCAACTTCTTCGAAAAAAGAGTGGGCGATTATCAAAAAGCAGGTGTAATGGGAAACAAGGAAACGCAGTCGTTTTCTTTGGAGGAAGACTTTTAGGATTTGTGATGTATGATCTGTGATTTATGATTTTTTTAGGTTCAGCGTTTATTTGTTTATTGTTAAATTATCATAAATCAGAGAATTAAAATCATTTTTTTGGAGTGAATAAAAGTGAATTACAAAAACAAACAAAAGCATTTCAGATAGCAGTTATTAAGGCCTGCGAATTATTACCAAGAAATGCTGCAGGATTTGAACTGGCAAAGCAATTAATTCGTTCTGCAGGTTCAGTTGGAGCAAATTACAGAGCAACAGCAAGGGCGAAATCGGATGCTGATTTTATACAAATTAGAGATAGTGATTGAAGAGGCAGACGAAAGCATGTACTGGCTGGAAGTGATTGAAGAAGCAGGGTTAATAAAAGCCGAAATAACGGGGCCTCTATTAAAGAAGCCAATAAACTGGTCAGCATATTTGTAGGATCAGTCAAAACATTAAAAGGAAAGAAAAAATAAATTTAAATAATAGGTTTGAATTTTTGATAGCTCTATGCGATTGCAGGAAATCACAAATCACAAATCATAAATCACACATCAAATGAGTTTTGTCTTAAAAAGAAACGGTAAACAAGAGTCCGTAAAGTTTGATAAAGTAACAGCCCGTGTAGAAAAGTTATCGTATGGCTTAAGCCCGATGGTTAATGCCATTGATGTTGCCAAAAAGACAATCGGTGGAATTTATGAAGGTGTACCAACAACCGAATTAGATAACCTGGCTGCTGAAACAGCGGCGTCATTAACCATCACCCATCCAGATTATGCTATCCTGGCATCCAGGATAGCAGTGAGCAACCTGCACAAAAACACCGTAAAAAGTTTTTCTGCTACCATGCGTAAACTGCATGAATATGTAGATCATTCTTCCGGCAAAAAATTACCGATGATCGCTGATGATGTGATGCAGATCATTGAAGAAAATGCAGATTTGTTAGACAGTACTATCATCTACGACCGTGATTTTGCATTTGATTATTTCGGCTTTAAAACACTGGAAAAATCTTACCTGTTAAAAATCAACGGCAAGATCGCTGAACGTCCGCAACATATGTACATGCGTGTGGCAGTCGGTATCCATAAAACGGATATCGACAGCATCATTAAAACTTATCATTTAATGAGTGAGCGCTGGTTTACGCATGCAACACCAACCTTGTTCAATGCAGGTACGCCAAAGCCACAGATGAGTTCCTGCTTTTTGCTCACCATGAAAGATGACAGCATTGATGGTATTTATGATACCTTGAAGCAAACAGCAAAAATTTCTCAAAGTGCCGGCGGTATTGGCCTGGCTATTCATAACATCCGTGCAACCGGAAGTTACATTGGCGGCACCAACGGTACCAGCAACGGTATCATTCCAATGTTGCGTGTGTTC
>CAXTPJ010000352.1:0-4511 GCA_964245855.1 uncultured Ferruginibacter sp.
AGATATCCGAAGTTTTAAAAACTTCAGATATCTTAACAGAGAGCATGCAGATAAATTTACCAATAAGTTAATTTAGAGAAGCATTTCATTTCGCAAAACTTCCTTCACAAACCCAAACGCTCACACTGCCTGCAGGAGCTAAAAACTCACCAAAACCATCCTTATTCACCTGTACTTTTTCCTGCATTTTTCCAAGCATATCAACAAAGGTTTTGCCGGCATAACGTTTACCTATTTCCATTATTTTATTACCGGCTTCTCCGTTAGATAGCACTACTGCACAACCTTCATGCGCTTCATCGCCCATTCTCGTCCACCCGATACAGTTAGCATGGTCAAAATAATCTTTCTGTTCACCATAAGCAACATCTTTACGTGCTTTCAGCAGACCTTCCAGCTCTTCTACTTTGTTTAAAAAAATCTCGTAATCATTTCCATCGCTGCCTTTGTCTTTATAGGAGGCGCCAAATAAATCAGGATAAAAAATACAAGGATAACCCTGCTGGCGCAACAAGATCAATGCATAAGCAATTGGCTTGAACCAGTGTTCCACCGGGGCTTCCAGCGCTTGTAATGGTTGCGTATCATGGTTGTCAACAACGGTAACAGATTTCTCAGGCAATACACTGGTTAGCGTTTCATCAAAAATTCGGCACAAATCGTATTCATTACTACTATTAGATGCAGCATGAAAATTATGTTGTAAGGAAGAATCAAATAAACTCATACGCCCTTCTGTAGCTTCGTAGTATTTAAGCAGCATTGGTAATAATCCCGGCGCCCAGTATTCTCCTACCGCAAAAATTTCTTTACCGGTTTCCTGGCGCAACTTGTCCAGCCATTCATTGTAAAATTTGGGAGTAATGTGTTTTACTGCATCCAGCCTAACGCCATCAAACGGCGCCTCATTGATATACCATTTTGCCCAATGGTGCAACTCTTCCCTAACGGCAGGGTTCCTAAATTCAATATCATTGAACATCAGGTAATCGTAATTGCCTTTTTCTGTGTCCACCATTTCTTCCCAGCCATCGCCCCATTCACCCTGGATATTATAGATGGCCGTTTCGCCTGTTGCATTGTTATAATCAACACCGGAAAAACATTGAAAATTCCATACAAAGTCAGAGTATTTTTTCGCCCTGCCGGGAAAAATAAATTTTGTGTGGGCTTCAATTTCAATGGGTGTACTCAAGACTTTGTTCCTGTCAGATTCATCAACTTTTACGGCCATAAATTTTTCTGTTTCATCGCCGCCGGCTTTGTGGTTCAGTACGATGTCAGCAATTACCTGGATGTTATTTTGATGCATCGCTTCAATCGCCTGTTGGTATTGGGCCTTTGTACCATACTTTGTTCTGATAGAATCTTTTTGTTTGAATTCTCCCAGATCAAAAAGGTCATAAGGGTCATACCCGGTGCTTGAACCTCCTGCCGCCGCTTTATACGCAGGGGGCAACCAGGCTGAAGTTATACCTAATGAAGCAAGCCATTCGGCTTTCTCTTTTATTTCTTCCCACAAAATATTGTCTGCTGTGTACCAGTGAAAATACTGGATCATTGTTTGGTTCATGCTGCTGGTTTAATGGTTGCTGAAATCCGGTTTTTATAAATCACGCCAGTTATTAACAAGATGTGTGCAGAACTGTTTAAACTGGCTCCTGTTTCGTTTTGGCATAAAAGTTTTCTCAGCTTAAAAAATAGAAACAAAGCAAAAGTTCCTGGCTGAAATGCCCTTTGATATTGAATTTGAAGCGGATAGCAAAATCCGTAAAGTGTAAAGCAGGTAAACGAATGATGCTGCATATTTTAGTTGGAAATCCGGAAATAATTTGATAACCCTGCGTTGTTGATATAGCCAGCAAGCGCATTTAGTTGCCATTATTCCCCAATTTTCTTATCAAACATATTCATAAGTTCAATCAGTGGTTGAATACAAGGTTATATATTGCAGCGTAGTAGCTTTCTAATATATATTGTTCTTTAGTGTTTAGTTATTTTTTTTGAAACCGGCATTTGCAACTTTCAGCAACATCGTTGTGTCACTCACTTGTGCAGCAAACCAATATGCAACATTTTATTGGTAGCAACTACATGGTTCAATGTTTCTTTTGTATCATACTATATTTTTTCAACCGTTCAATATTTCAATAGGTATGTTGTTGTTGTTTTCTAAACAATTCAGTAACGATTACTTAAAACAACAATGGGCAAAAATGAATTGCCTGATACTACTTTTGTGGCCTCATAGCAAGTGTTATGCAAAGAGATTAAAAAGTTCCCGGCCCTGGTTTCTACCGGGGCTTATGGTTTTATGAAATCAAAGAAGAAATTAGAAAGCCCTTTTGAATTTGAATGTAACTTTATACACTTGTTTTGTGGCAATAGAAACTCTTACAAGCAACTTCTATCAAGATGGTAATGAGTATTTTAAAAGGCCGCAAAAGCGCATAATTTTCAAACATCTTTTAATAGCATTTAGTATGATAAAAAATGTCCTGGCCTCTGCCATAGCGATCTGTTTTTTAATGACCGTTACTGCACAAACAGCAAACACAGTAATGGTAGAATCATGGGTAACCACTGCAGACCGCAGTAAGCTTTTTGAAAAACAGAAAGACAGCATCCGTTTCTCAACCAAAGAAAAGGGCAGGGGTACAACGATCATAATTGATGAAGGAAACAGCATGCAAACCATGGATGGGTTTGGTTTTGCGCTAACCGGTGGCAGCGCAGAACTGATGATGAAAATGACTGCTGCCGCAAGAGCAAAGTTGATAAAAAAATTGTTTGCAGAAGATGGCAACAATGCCGGGGTAAGTTATATCCGTTTGAGTATTGGTGCCTCAGACATGAACAGTTTTGTATTTTCTTACGATGACCTGCCTGCAGGCCAAACTGATTTTGAACTGAAGAAATTCAGCCTGTCGCAGGATTTGAAAGATGTGGTTCCGGTAATGAAAGAAATATTGGCCATTAATCCTAACATAAAAATATTAGGATCGCCATGGTCGGCGCCCACCTGGATGAAAACCAATGGTGCTGCCAAGAAAGGTTTTTTAAAGAAGGACTGTTACGCTGTGTACGCCAACTATTTTGTTAAGTACATACAGGCAATGAAAAATGAAGGAATTTTAATAGATGCAGTAACCATACAGAATGAACCATTGAATGCCAATAATACACCAAGTATGCCCTGGTATGCAAAAGATGCCGGTGACTTTATTAAAACCAATTTGGGGCCGTCTTTTAAAGCAGCAGGTATCGATACCAAAATCATTTTGTTTGACCATAACTGCGACCGGCCCGATTACCCATTATCAATTTTGAATGATCCCGAAGCCTCGCAATACATTGATGGGTCTGGCTTTCATTTTTATGGCGGTAGTATGAGTGCCTTAACAACAGTGCATACCGCCAGGCCGGATAAAAATCTGTATTTCACAGAACAAATGGTAATTGAAAAACCCAATGCAAACGAAATAAAAATTGTAAACCCTGTAAAAGACCTCATCATCGGTGCGCCACGCAACTGGAGTAAAAATGTGTTGTTGTGGAATTTAGCTGCAGATTCTTTGAATAACCCGCACACCAATGATGGAGGTTGCCCCATGTGCCAGGGTGCCGTAACGATTGATGGGAATAATGTGTCTTATAATATTGCTTATTATGCAGTGGCACATGCAGCAAAGTTTGTGCGGCCTGGTTCTGTTCGCATTGGATCAACCGGCCCTGGCGATGTATCCGTGGCATTCACCAACGATGAAGAAATGCCTGATGTGCTGCGGGCAACGATGTTTGAAAACAATGAAGTAATGCCAAACGTGGCCTATAAAACCCCTTCCGGAAAAATAGTTTTGATCGTTGCAAATGATAAAGGACAGTCGAGGAATTTTCGGATACAATACAAAGGAATGATGGCAAACATAAGGCTTGATGCAGGTGCAGTAGGTACTTATGTATGGTAAATAATAGTCTTATTAAAAATGCTTATTGAAAAGTGCTGTCAAATAAAGCAGGCACTTATACCCCTTCTATAAACATCTCTTGCAACAATGGTTTTTTGGCACAATATCAGCAGGTAAAAGTTTTCCCTGGATCCTGCCCCTTTTTTAATATTGTAAAACCATCGTTATGAAATTAATGTCCTTCGTGCCGTTTACAGTAATTTACAACCAGTGGCTGCTCACCATCAAGCCTTATTATGCAGAAGGTGACCTCATGTTCAAGGTCATTTTTCCCGGAGAAATTTTATTGGATATTTATCCTGTTTCCATCGGCGAAGATGTGTACGAATGGAAAGCTGTGATAGAAGGCAGTAAACACATTGTTGATGAAATAGGAGAGCTTATACGGGAGCATTTAACAGAAGTACATCCAGCGGAAGAACAGTATTGATCCACTTTTGTAAATGATATCGATTGTTGAGTTTTATTGAAATTTAACAGCAGCTATTTATGGCTATGTACTTATTTTCTGCAGTTTGTTGAAAGCCGGTTAACTGTTAAAAT
>CAXTPJ010000353.1:0-4503 GCA_964245855.1 uncultured Ferruginibacter sp.
TGTGTCGTAACTCAAAAGTATTCTTTATCCGATGTTCTTTTAACTAGCAACTTGAGTTAATTAATGCTAACACAAGCAACCCGGAATAATTTACACACACACACACAATAAATTTTTGCTGTTTCCGGTAATTTCGATGGGAGCAAATTTTTATTTATCCTTAAAAAAACACCTGCTTTGCTGGTGGCAATGTCCTTTGGACTTTGCCTGAATTTCTTTATAGGTTGTAATCGAAAATGAAAAAAATAAAATATTAATCTTGGTATGTTTTAAAGAGGGCTTTGCCGGATGCTTTCAACCCACCTTCTTAGAAGGTGGGAGTTGAGTTGGAGTTATTTCAAAACAGAAATAGCGAAATATTACGTTGCACAAATTATTAAAAGGCTTTTTTTCAAAGGGGTAAAGTTCAGTTCATTTATACCGTTTCGCCTATTGGATATTTAATTCACAAGAGATATCCTTTTACATTTGACCCAGCACTTTATCAATGTACCACAGTAAGATTGTATCCTGCGTTCACCGTTAAAATAACAGCCGGATTTATTGATAAACTTCTTATGGAAACGTTTGAATTAACGATGATGTTCCCTGATTTTATTTCAACATCTGTATTAATATCCGGAACAGTTCCACAACTCCAGTTCAACGGGTTTTCCCAGGAACTGTCTGCGTTTCCCGTCCAGGAATTAGTAAATTGTATTGTGTACACATATCCCGGGTTGCCATTTGTCAAACACCTGAACTTTCGTCCGTACCAGGCTGATGGCACATTTATTAAACTGATTGCGGCAGTATTTGTGTTGCTAAAATTGGATCCATTGCTGATGTTTGTAAAGCCGTTACCACTATTCATCTGCCATTGATAATTTGTTCCGGATAAATTTGTTGTTATAGTTGTATTAGCCACTGGCGGACAAAATTGTAACAATGAACCAATTTTGTTTTTAAAAATGGAAATTGAATTGCTGTTACGGTTAACGGTGATAATTTCCGGTTTGCCATCTCCCTCCAGGTCGCCTGTTGAAAGTGCGTAAGGGTTTTCGAGTGTTTTGTATTTTACACTGGCAGCGAAGTTTATATTGCCTGGGGTACTAATGTTTTTTGTTACGGTAAAACCTGCCCGGGCAAGGCCCTTCACTATATCAGGTTTGCCGTCTCCATCCATATCGTCAGGTGTTGCAAAATTTCTTGTGGTAAGATAAATCGGTTGCGTAAAATAGATTGCACCCTGGTTGGTCGTAAGGTTTTGGTAATAAGTATCTTCAGTTAAAATATCAGTTTTACCATCCCTGTCAAAATCAACTGCTGAAATATGGCTGTAAGAATGACTGAACGTGTATCCATAATCCAGTAAACCAAAGGTGAAGCTGCCGGGAAATGAATTTGAATTTAACAAAAAAGGCAAGCTTGTGGCATTGTTACCAATAGCTATATCAACCCTGTTGTCGTTGTTATAATCACCTGCAGCCAATGATAGCATTACATAATCAGCTCCTGAAGAGTTATAGTTCAACAATCTTTGAGAAAATGAGATAGTTCCATTCCCGGAAAGATTTTTAAAGAATGACATAGTGCCGACAGTACCCCCGTACAAATAACCATTTGTTGCAAAAACATCAGGTTTGCCATCCAGATCGGCATCTGTAATAGCTAAATTGCCTAAAAATAAGGCGCTGGAAACCTGGTAGCTGTATCAAAAGAAATATTGCCCACCGAACCGGTGTTTTTCATAACAGCCAAACCTTGGTCCCTGTAATAAACCTGGTCCGTATTCAGGTAAACCAGTTCATGTTTACCATCGCCGTTCAGGTCGCCAATGGTAATGTTGTGCGGTTCAGGCCCTGCCGGGAGGTCTATTTTTTGGGCAAATTGTATTGAATCAACAGTACTTATATTTCTGTAAACTGAAATGGTGGAACTATTATAATTTGCCACAGCAACATCCAATTTTCCGTCACCGTCCAGGTCACCAACAGCAACACTTTCCGGGCTTAAGCCAACCGGTAAATCAAGGCGGTCCCCAAAACTTCCATTTAATAAAGCGGCGGTATCAAATGTTTTTGTAAACGGTTTGGAAGAACTTGCCGCCAGGCCATTTGTTGTAACAGTTATAGGCGCATACGTTGATGCGGATGGAACGATTACACTCAGGTTAGTGTCTGAAGCGCTGGTAATAGTTGCCATTGCTGTTCCAAAATAAACAATGTTGTTTGCTGCTGTTGTGCCAAAATTTTTGCCGGTAATTATCACTGTACTTCCTACATAACCCGTATCGGGTGTAAAGGAAGTAATAACCGGGATTTTAATGTAAGTAAAACCATTCAACGATGCGGTTTGAAAAGCATTCGATACAACAATTGCCCCGGAAGTACCATTGCCCACGGTCACATTGATCACAGTGTCTGAGACAATAACAATACTCGTGGGCCTTGTTCCGCCAAGCGTAATATTGTTTATACCTGAATTAAACCTAGTCCCTCTCAGCGTTATTACTTCTCCAAACTTTGCGGTTACCGGGCTGAATGATTGAAGGGTTAAAGGAGGATAAATATAAATCCGGTATCAGATCCCGTTCCGTACCATGTTGTAACAGTAATGTCGCCGCTTGTACCACTGCCCACTATTGCTGTGATAGAGGAAGGAGAATTAACGGTAAAGGAAGCAGCAGGCACACCTCCAAAACGAACGGCTGTAACATTATAAAAATTTGTTCCTGTAATCGTAACAGGATAATTGGTACTTGCTGTTACTGGGGAAAACGAATTAATAGCAGGAGGCGGAACATAAGTAAAACCATATACTGTTGCATAACCACCAGGGGTACCAAGCGATACATATCCTGTTGCCCCGTCTGCAATGGTAGCAGTAATCAATGAGTCGGATACGATTGTGAATGAGTTGGCCGGCACATTTCCAAATTGCACATAAGAAGTATTGGAAAGATGAGTCCCCCTGATTGTATCAATGGTCCCCGTTCCTCCCGTAGTGGGAGCAAAAGACGTTATGGTTGGCTGGGTACAAAAACAAAGCCACCAACAGTATCCCTTCCGCCGGGCGTTGCAACAATGATGTTGCCGCTTGCACCGGAATTGATGATAGCATTAATAGTGGTATCTGACGTAACGATAAAACGGGCAGCGTTGATGCCTCCAAAAGAAAGCAGTGATGCGCCGGTAAAATAAACCCTTTAATTGAAATGGTCATGCCAGGGCCGCCTCCTGCAGGCGTGAAAGAATAAATTTCCGGCACCTTCGCAAAAATGAAACCTGTTTTTGATGCGGTGCCGTAAGAAGTAGTAACGGTAACAATTCCACTGGCCCCTGTATCAACAGCAGCAATAATGCTGGTAGGTGAATTAACAGTAAAACTTGCTGCATTTATACCGCCAAATTTTACAGCGGTTGCACCGGTAAAGTTTTTACCTGTTATGGTAACCTGGCTGCCTTTGCCGGTAAAGGCAGGTGTAAAAGATGTTATAATAGGGCCGGTATAAGTAAATCCATCAATTGTTGCAGTACCCCTGCTGAGGGTTGCTACCGCTAATGTTCCGCTCTTATACCCGTTAATGCTGTAAAATTTCTTCCATGAATGATGACTGTATCACCAATATTTGCTGATAAAGGCAAAAAGGATTTGATAGATGGGCCGGTAAACCTGAATCCGTTTAAGCTTGCCGTTAAACCGTTTGTTACTAAAGACACGGGTCCGCTTTCCCCGGTTGATACTACTGCTACTGCAATACTGTCACTCAAAACATAAAATGAAGAAGCCGGCACACCACCAAAACTAATATTGGTAGGATAAGAAAAAAAGTGCCCTTTGATATTGATGGTAGTACCAAGATAACCCGAGTCGGGTGAAAAGGAAGTTATTACAGGGGGGGCCAGCACATTAAAATAATCAGCCGTTCCTGTTCCATATTGTGTTGTTAATGCAATGGTAACAAAACTTTGTGTGATACCTTCAGGCACAATAAAGGAAACATGGGCACTGTCAATTACGGTAAAAGAAGTAACTGCAACCCCGCCGACAGTTATGGCTGATGTAGTGTTGAGTGCGGCTCCCCCGGTCAATGTTACCGTTGCTCCCGGTGCTGCCGAATATGGCTCCGGGTAAAAAATAGGATTAGTGGTTTTATTATTATACACCGATACAACACCCGTTTGAATATAGGTATGTCCAAAGGCAAGGTCATTTTTACCATCGTTGTTAAAATCGCTTGCCACAATCGATTTGGAAACTCCGGGCAATTTAAATCCTGGTGTTATAGTAAAACTTAACTGGCCTGCAGTACTGGTGCTGGTGCCAATAGAAAAACGGTTACTGTATTCGGTAACAATAATATCGGGCAGACCGTTGCCATTTACATCAGCGATGCTAACTTTAAATGGACTGGATGAAACGCCAAAATCAACAGGTGCTGCAAAATTGATGGTGCCGGTTGTTGAGGTATTGCGGAGGCTTGATACCGAAAAGCCCTGGTCATTGCATGCGGCAATATCC
>CAXTPJ010000354.1:0-4491 GCA_964245855.1 uncultured Ferruginibacter sp.
GTGGAGAATAGTGTTTGCTTTGAGAAAAAACTAACCTGAGGAAGGTTTAGCTTTTTCAGGAAGCATTAAATGAAATGAATTGTTTAGTAGGTTTAGGGGTTTAGTTTTTGCGTACTATTCTTCACTGATTTGTTTTACCGCTTCCATTGCTTTTGGAAAAGTTTTACTGAAATAGGCTTCCATTTCGGCATTGGCATCAAGCATTGCCCTTAACACGGTAACGCCGTTGGCTTCTGATAAATAATAGCTTTCTTTTGCGCCGCCCCAATCTTTTGGTTCATCTACCCCATTTTTAATTTCTCCCAGGTGGCGGAAGATCATTACTTCATTGTCGACTTTTTTATCGATCACTGCAAACATGCCCAATCCTTCCGGTGTAAGAAATTCTATCCTGCTGCCCTCTTTCCAATCGCTTACGGCATAAGAACCTTCCTGGAAAACGGCTGTCCATTGGCGATACGTAGCATCGTTCCAGAGTGTTTGCCAAACCTTTTCTTTTGGTGCAAGGATGTTGATGGAAAATTGTAGCATATTCATGATATGTAAGTTTTGTTGTACAAACATAAAACTATTCTACATTTTTTGCCGGCGCTGTGTACGACAGTATGGTAAAATGCGACTACTGCCGGATTAAAACAGCCTGCGGTTTTGATGTTTGGGGATGAGTCTATTTGTTGGAAGGTAGCCTGGTATGATAAAGTTTGTTTGATGACGCTGATACAAAACACTGAGTATTAAAAAGGATCGCAAAGGCATTCAAACCTACTGTTCGCAGGTTTCCTGAAACTCAATTGCAGTGCAGGATTGTGCGTAATTTTCTATATCTTTAGCCAGCACTTCCAGTATCTCCTTTACCAGACTAAACACTTTTACCTGTACACACCTGATGAGACATTTCCGGCAACAATTGCCTTTTACTTTTATTGTTTTGATGTTGTTGCTGTTTGCAGGCAATACAGTTACGGCACAACTGCAGGCCAACTTTACGGTTGACAAACAGGCCGGTTGTTCGCCTTTGAATGTACGGTTTACCAATACTACTACCAATGCATCACCCGCAGCCACCTGGGCCTGGAATTTCGGCAACGGCAATGCTTCATCATTAAGAAACCCCGGCGCCAGTTATTTTGCAGAGCAGGATTATATTGTTACACTTACTGTTACCGATGGCGCTGAAACGTCTACCAAAAACATGACGGTTACGGTGTACAAAAAACCGGTGGTTGATTTTACTGTATCGCCTGCTACGGGTTGCGTGCCAATGAATGTAAACTTTACTGCCGCTGCCACAGCAGGTGATGGCAGCATCAGCAATTATTTGTGGGACTATGGTGATGGCAGTACCATACAGGGGCCGGGTTATGGCAGTGCTGTACACACTTACACTTTTGCCCAGGATTTCCCTGTTACGCTTAATGTAACCAACAGCTATGGTTGTTATGCAACGCTTACAAAAAATGATGTGGTAAAAACATCTGCTGGGGTTACGCCTGTTTTTACTGCTTCTACTCAATTATTGTGCAGCACCGGTGAAACGGTCAGTTTTACCAACAGCAGCACGGGCAGCGGCACACTCAGTTACAATTGGGATTTTGGCGATGGAACAGCACATTCAGCCAATGCAACGCCGGTACATGTGTATGCGACTTCCGGCACTTATACTCCGGTGCTTACCGTAACCAGCAGCGAGGGTTGCAGCGGCAGCATCACCGGCCAACCAATAAATGTGGCCAGCTTTAAAGCTGATTTTACCGAACCGGGAAAAATTTGTGAGAACCAGCAGGCGCTGTTTGTAAATAGCAGCACCAGGCCTTTTGACCGGGCAGAATGGTACCTGGATGGTGTACAGGTATTTGGTTATTTCAGTGGCGACCTGCCCAACTTTTTTTATCAGCCCGGCTCACATACACTTAAACTGGTTACGCATTATGGGAATTGTACGGCAGATACTACCAAAACAATTGTCGTGTACCCCACACCGGTAGTCCGTGGTTTTATTGAACAGTCTGGTGGTATTTGCGGTGTACCGGTCACCTTTAATTTTACTGATACGTGCAGCACCGCAGTGGCCTGGTCGTGGCAGGTTGGTGGTACATCGGCAGCACCTTTTGCCACAATGCAAAATGCTTCCTACACTTTTACCAGCGGCTCCGGCAGCCCGGTGTATTTGACGGTAACCAATGCAGCCGGCTGCAGCACCCTGGCTGTTAAATATATCAATTATGCAGTACCGGCTATTGGTATTTATCTTACCAATAACTCGCCTTACCAGGGTTGTACCGGTTTAACGGCCAGCTTTGCGGCCAACCCGGATACGGCTATCAAAAAATATAAATGGAATTTCCAGGATGGTTCGCCCATCGATACAACTGCTACTCCTACCCATGTATTCAATATTGCCGGCAGTTATGCTGTATCGCTTGATTATATTACCAACAATGGTTGTACCGGCACAGTGTATTATAATATTGAAGTAGTTGAAAAACCTACTTTCGATTTTAATTCTTTACCCCTTACAACGGTATGTGGCAACAACCCCGTTACTTTTTCTGCTACGCCTGTTACTACGGGCTGGAGTTATTACTGGTATTACAACGATACTTTGTTCGGGTATTATTCCAGTCCAACCACTATCATCAAGTTCAGGTATGATACCACTTACAGTATGATGCTGGTGGCGGTAAAAGGTAATTGCAGGGATACCGTAATAAAGGAAGATTACATTAAAGTATTACCGCCGTTTCCGCACATCGATCTAAACCTGCATACCTGCGATGGCAACAGGGGGGATGTACGGTTTACAGAAACTTCATTGAAAGCGCTGCAATGGCAATGGGATTTCAGGGATGGGAATACGGAAAGCTATACTGCTTTTAAAGATACCATACGGCATACTTACACGGCAACCGGATCGTATAAAGTTGTACTCAGTACTACTAATGGATCTTGTACGGTGAAAGATTCGGTGGATAATTATGTTTTGCTGAAGCAGCACCCAGTGCTTAGCTCTACGCAAAATACTACCTGCGGCAGCAACCCTGTTCCTTTTTTGTTATCAGGGTTTGAACGAAATCCATCCCCATTGAATACGGTATTTGCCAATTATGACATTGATAAAAAAGAGTATGGTGATTTTTCTGAATGCAATGCCAATTTGCAATTGGGTACTTCCTATTGGCAAACCAGTGTGAACTTTACCCTGGCTCCTTTGCTGCCGGGCAAACAGGACATCAGGGTGATCACATCGTCGTTGTATTTTGGTTGCGCCGATACCAGCAATTTTGTGCCATTGATAATATATGGCCCTACAGCGGGTTTCCGGCGGTTGCCCTTTTCCGGTTGTTTTAAAGATGCGATGTCTTTTGTAGATACCTCCGTTTCGTTTAACAACATTGCCATTGTAAAATGGGAGTGGGATTTTGGGGATGGACAAACGCAAACGCTTACGACTGGCGGATCTACAAATCATTTTTATAATTCGCCGGGTGATTTTTATGTTAGCTTAAAAGTAACAGATGCCAATGGTTGTACCAATCAAACCAACTATGGATACAGTGTTTCCGTTGGTGGGCCAAAAGCGGAGTTCAGTGCTTCTGCTTACACAATATATGCCGGCACATTGGTTTATTTTTATAACAATACCAACTACGCCAATTCCTATCCGTATGGATCGCATCAATGGATATTCAGCGATGGTACGGTATCAACAGATAATTATCCAACATTTTATTATGATACCGCCGGAATGTTTACGGTGATGCTGGTAACCTATAATTCATTGACAGGTTGCAGCGATACTGCAAGCAAAATAATTACGGTAAGAAAAGTGAACAGCGCTTACACTTTCAATCTTACTTACATCAACAACAATTTGTGCCCGCCGGTGATCGCTACCTTCACCAGTGTCTCTACCAATTCGGTAAGGGTTAGCTGGGATTTTGGTGATGGCAGCACTGGAGGCAACCAGCGGATAGTATCGCATACCTACAACAGTTCCGGTATTTACCGGGTGGTGCATTACAGTTATGATGCCAATAACAATGTTGACAGCACTGAAGATTTTATTGAAGTAAAAGGCCCGTATGCTTTGTTAAAAGCAGATCGTTTATTCTCCTGCGATACACTGCGGATAACTTTTACTGCCGAAGTAAAAAATGCAGCTACTTTTACCTGGGATTTTGGTGATGGTACTGTAGTGCCAACCACTGATACTTTTGCAATCCATACCTATTTAACGCCCGGTATTTATACACCTTCGCTGATACTGAAAGATGCAGGAGGATGTACCGCTACTTCTTCGCTTGCGGACAAAATAATTGTTGATGAGCTATCGATTTTGTTCTCTGCTGCGCCGGCATTGATCTGCGATTCGGCCAACAGTATTTTTACTCCGCAGGTGACCAGCCTATCCAACGGTGCTTTGCAAACGCCTCTGCAGTACACCTGGATCACCAATGAACTTGCCATAAGCGATACGGCCTACACCGCAAC
>CAXTPJ010000355.1:0-4478 GCA_964245855.1 uncultured Ferruginibacter sp.
ACCAATACAATACTGCCCCTTTTATGTATCGGAAAAATATTGATCCCGGCACAGGTATAAGTGCTTCTGTCTGCCGGCTGGGTGGTAGCAAACTGGCCGCTGAGTTCGTATTCATACATAATACCGGGTTGAATGTTACCATCAGTAAAGCTTGTGGAAGTATCTGCGCCGGTATTGATATTGTAAAGTGTAGTAAAAGGAGTGATGTATGAATTTTCTGTTACAATCTTTCTTTTGATGATGTAAGAAGTTGCATCCGAATTAACCGGCCACAATAATGTAATGGATAAATTATTGGCATTGGCAACAACTTTAACCGGGATCATAAAATCCTTTGGTAATTGGGCCCGCAACAAAATACTGATGCAGCAGCAAATTGAGAACAGCAAAGATTTTCTCATAAACCAATAAAGGTTAGCAAGGTGATTTTTAAGCTTTAGTTAATGCCTGAAGATTAGTTGATAGTCAGCGGTAAGACTGGCTGGTAAAGAGGTTTGCAAATTTCCGGATAAGGTGAAGATACTATTTTTTTTGATGCTGCGAATGGTGAATGGAAGCAGCATAATGCTATTTCAGCAGATGAAAACAGATTTGTAACACAGGTATGGGTTATGCAGGATCGACCGCATAAAATATATCGATCCCCTTTTCTCTGACCCAACCATTTTATCAGTTTTTCAATTTGTTGATATTACCAAAATTAAAAAGAGCCACATTACTGTGACTCTTTTGGTATTAAATGAATTGGAAATTAAATATCTGTTGCCTCGCCGTAAGCCACTGCGGTAGCTTCTTTTAGGCCTTCGCTCATGGTTGGGTGAGGATGGATAGCGCCCAATATTTCATGGCCGGTTGTTTCCAGTTTACGGGCAACCACTGCTTCAGCAATGATTTCGGTTACTGTTCCACCAATCATGTGGCAACCTAAAAATTCGCCATATTTAGCATCGAATATAACTTTTACAAAACCTTCGGTAGCGCCCGCTGCCACCGCTTTACCGCTGGCAATAAATGGAAACTTTCCTACTTTGATTTCGTAGCCCGCATCTTTTGCTGCTTTTTCTGTATATCCTACGGATGCAATTTCCGGTGTGCAGTAAGTACAACCGGGAATATTATTGTAATCCAATGGATGCGGGTGCTGACCAGCCAAATGCTCTGCTGCATTAATGCCTTCTTTGGATGCAACGTGTGCCAGTGCCTGGCCTGGTGTACAATCTCCAATGGCATAAATACCCGGCACATTCGTTTGCTGAAATGCATCCACTATAATTTTGCCTTTGTCTGTTTTAACGCCCAGTTCTTCCAGTCCTATCTTTTCAATATTTGCTACCACGCCTACAGCGCTTAATAAAATATCAGCTTCCAGCGTTACTTCGCCATTGGCGGTTTTCACTTTTGCTTTTACACCTTCACCGCTGGTATCAACGCTCAATACTTCGCTGCTGGTCATGATGGTCATGCCCTGTTTTTTGAATTGCTTTTCCAGTTCTTTGCTGATGTCTTCATCTTCAACCGGCACCAGGCGTGGTAAAAATTCTACCATGGTAACCTGGGTACCAAGACTATTATAGAAATAAGCAAATTCACTTCCGATGGCACCGCTGCCGCAAATGATCATTGATTTTGGTTGTGTTGGTAACGACATTGCTTCACGATAGGCAATGATTTTTTTACCATCAACCGGCATATTCGGTAACACTTTTGCACGGCCACCCGTGGCGATGATGATATTTTTTGCTTCTACAACTTGTTTGGTGTTGTCTGCTGCAGTTACTTCCAGTTTGCCCGGGGCAATCAGTTTACCAAAACCCATGATGACATCGATCTTATTCTTCTTCATCAAAAACTGGATGCCTTTGCTCATTTTATCAGCAACGCCACGGCTGCGTTTGATAACGCTTTCAAAATTGGCAGAAGGGTTTTCTATATTGATACCATAATCAACAGCATGTTTTGAATATTCATATACCTGTGCACTTTTCAATAAGGCTTTGGTTGGGATACAGCCCCAGTTGAGGCAAACGCCACCCAGGCTTTCTTTTTCTACAATTGCTACTTTTTTTCCTAACTGGCTTGCCCTTATTGCTGCAGGATATCCGCCCGGGCCACTGCCTAAAACAATTACATCGTATGCCATAATTAATCTGATTTTTTATTTTTTTGTATTACCGCAGGGGTTAAAATGCTGACGGTTTGTTAAGCGATGGCAAATTTACTCGAAACACATCACTCACCAAAAACTAAATTAAGGTTTTAGCGGGCTTATATACAAGGCTTGTTAGTAATGCAATTGCCACTTTGGACAGAAAAAAAATCGCTTTGTTTTTGCGTTTGATCAGCCTGGATTTATGATGCAGCCGCAGCAAATGTCATCCCTTAAGGTTAATTTAAAACTTCACTACACAGTGGGCGATAGCTTACAGCAAATGCGCTGTTGTAATGAGCATACTTTCCAGTTAATTATCTTGTAAGTGATTTGTTCCACACAATTGTAATATATTGGCTTATTAATTGTTTTGCTTAAGCGAACTAAATTTTCTCTATGCACTTTCGGTTTGTATTTTTACTGGGCATTATTATGTCTTTTTTGTTGGCTTGTAATGCTCAAGTGCCTGTAAATGCAGATACTTTACTAAAAAAACTCGACAGCCTGCAGGCCAAACAGATCGATAGTGGAAAAGTTGATAATAATACCGACCCGGCTACTTATACTAAGGCTACCACACTTGGGTTTAAAAGTTATTTTATTTTATTGGGCAGTAATATTAAACAACAGTTTACATCACCTTTTCATGCAACCAAAAAAGATTGGCTGCATGTAGCAGGATTTGCTGCTGCAACTGCATTGATCACCTTGGCCGACAAGCCTGTAAACCATTTGGCAACCGATGTAATCCGGGGGAATGATGGCATTGTTACTTCCAGTAAATACCTTACCAATGTAAGCGGTACTTCGCAACTGATCACCATGTCTGTCATCGGCGCTGTAGGGTTTGTTACCAATAACCGAAAGCTTAAAACCACCACGCTGCTGGCTTCGCAGGCTTATTTTACCGGTGCGGTAATGGAAACATTTCTTAAGTTTTTGAGTGGCCGGCAGCGCCCTAATTTTTATGATGCCAATGACAACAACAGCAACCGTTTTCACGGTCCTTTTGCACGTAATTATACTGATATTGGTGGCAAAAAAATCAACAGCTCTTTTCCCAGCGGCCACGCTACTGTTGCATTTGCGGCGGCTACCGTTTTTGCAAAAGAATATAAAGACACCAAGTGGGTGCCGTATGTGGCTTATGGGTCGGCAACATTGATTGGGTTAAGCAGGCTTACAGAAAATAAGCATTGGATATCTGATATTTTTGTTGGCGGCGTTATCGGTTTTTTAACCGGCCGCCAAATTGTAAACAACTATCACCGCTATCAACGCATACAGTCCGAAGGACAGAAAAGCCAGAAGAAAAAGGATAGAAGAATAACATTTCAACTCGATAATGTTCGGGGAAGTATGGTACCAGGCTTGGTCTATACGTTTTAAACCTTCCAATCATAAAAAAAACCAGGGGTAATAAGGGGAATCAATTCTTCATTATTACACGACTTATTATTGAATAGAAAATAATTTGATAAATTAAGAAGCTGTTTGTTGGATTATTAATTTGAGTTTATCGGCTTCGGAAATACTATTACACTTCATTAGCCCGTCCGAATGGCAGGGCCGGGCGGACGTCGCACTCCTCTACTGTAGTTCTTTATTGAGCTTTTCTCTTTATAATTCAAAATATTCAATTCATTCAAACTGCTTCTTAAACAATTCTTTTTTGCAAAGATGTAGTGTTATGTTCTTTTCTTCCTTTGCCTGGTTAATCTTTAAAGTAAACTACAATGAATGGCAATGATTTATTTGAAAAAATAATTTAACCACAGCGAAGTAATTTATAAAGGCCGGCGTCTAACTGCAAAACCAAAACCATGCACCACAAGAAATTGCTTGTTGTTACCATACTTTTTTTTGCTGTTTCCGCTTTTCAGTTTTGTTCTAAAAAAGATGTCGGCCCCTCTACAACAGAACCAGGCAATACGGTGGCTAAACCTACCTTGCCTGCAACTACTTTCAATTATCTTGTTACCTATCCGGCGCACATTCAAACTGAACTGGACCGTACTGATAATATGCCAGCCGATAACCCGATCACCAATGATGGCGCTACTTTGGGCAGGGTATTGTTTTACGACAAACAGTTAAGCAAAAACAATACAATCAGTTGCGGCAGTTGCCACCGGCAGCAGTTTGGTTTTGATGACACTGCCATGCTGAGCCGTGGTTTTGAAGATGGGCTTACCACAAGAAACTCCATGTCGGTAACGAATATACGCTTTTATCAAAATGGCAAAATGTTTTGGGATGAGCGCAGTGCGTCTGTAGAAAAACAGGCATTGCAACCCATACAGAATCATACAGAGATGGGCTTTACATT
>CAXTPJ010000356.1:0-4471 GCA_964245855.1 uncultured Ferruginibacter sp.
TAGATTACAGAAGAAACTTGCAGAAGAAGTTACTACGCTGGTTCATGGTGAAGATGGATTAAAAGCGGCCCTGGCAACCACAGAAAAGCTTTTTGCCAACCAAACAGCGCCTGTGGAAAGTTTAAGCACGGAAGATTTAGAAGGGCTGGAAGGTGTACAAAAAGTACAATTCCCGAAAGCAACAATCATTGCCGGGATCGATATTGTGACTTTATTGGCAGAAACTAAAATATTCCCAAGCAAAGGCGATGCAAGAAAAATGGTGCAGGGAGGCGGCGTAAGTATCAACAGAAAAAAAATAGAGGATATTCAATTAAAGATAGACGGCAGTTTTCTTCTTCATGAAAAGTATATTCTTGCGCAGAAAGGCAAAAAAAACTATTTTCTTATTGAAAACATATAACAGGACTTAACCTGATAAAAGTGCCTCCATATATCCGAAGTTTTTAAAACTCCGGATATCTTTTTTTAAAGCTGTTCACATCAAAATGATCACCAGCTACGCAAACAGATCAAACGAAACCAATGTAATCGTAAGCGCAATACTGATCAGGGAAACAAGGAATAATATCTGCGATCCGCTCCAGTTTATTAGCCCTGGTATGATTGTCTGTCCGAATGGCCAGGAAAGAAAACAAACAACTCGTCACCAAAAAAATAGAAGTAATGCCGGTAATTTCATCAATCATCGTTGCCTGTGCAAATTTCGAAATCTTGATAGACGTCAATACCACCAGGCAAAAACCCAGCAGGTTAGAAGAAGTATTCAATATATGCGGCGACTTCTTGTTCATATCGTTTTTCTAAAAGCCGAAAATACACAACAATAAAGATTTCACAGTAATTCTAATCGTCCTTCAATTATTATCGGCTCGTTAATAAGCAATGTGTTCACAATTTTCGCTCAAAAGAATGTCCGTTCCTTTCAAAAAACTAACAGCCATTAGCATCATTTCCTTATTTTTGTTGCTTAACGATAAAACCCAACAACCATGGATTTTCAACTGTCTGAAGAACATTTAATGATTCAAAAAGCAGCCCGTGATTTTGCCATAAATGAATGTTTACCCGGCGTTATTGACCGGGATGAACACCAGCGTTTCCCTAAAGAACAGATAGAAAAATTGGCCGACCTTGGTTTTATGGGCATGATGGTAAAGCCTGAATATGGCGGAAGTGGCATGGATACCATCAGCTATGTGCTGGCCATGGAAGAAGTAAGTAAGGTGGATGCCAGTGTGAGTGTATGCATGAGCGTTAACAACAGCCTGGTTTGTTACGGCCTGCAGGAATATGCCAATGAAGAACAGAAACAACAATATTTAACGCCCCTGGCGCAGGGGAAAAAAAATAGTGAACTATACATCGGCGCTTTTTTATTGAGTGAGCCGGAAGCCGGAAGCGACGCCACTTCGCAAAGAACAACCGCAGAAGAAAAGGACGATCATTACCTGTTGAATGGAACCAAAAACTGGATCACCAATGGCAACAGCGCTTCCGTATATTTAGTAATTGCACAAACGCACGTTGAGAAAGGCCATAAAGGAATCAACGCTTTTATTGTAGAAAAAAACTGGCCCGGTGTTGTAGTAGGGGCCAAAGAGAACAAACTTGGCATCCGTGGCAGCGATACGCATACCATTTTATTCAACGATGTAAAAGTGCCGAAAGAAAACCGCATCGGCGAAGATGGTTTTGGGTTCAAGTTTGCCATGAAAACATTGGCCGGCGGCCGTATCGGTATTGCATCTCAGGCATTGGGCATTGCCAGCGGCGCTTATGAAAGGGCGCTGGCTTACAGCAAAGAGCGCAAGGCATTTGGCAAAGAGATCATGCACCACCAGGCAATACAGTTTAAACTGGCAGACATGGCTACTAAAATTGAATGCGCCAGGCTATTGTGTTTAAAAGCGGCCTATGAAAAAGACCAGCATATAGATTACACTTTAAGCGGCAGTATGGCCAAAGTATTCGCCAGTGAAACTGCCATGTGGACCGCCACCGAGGCCGTTCAAATACACGGCGGATATGGCTTTGTAAAAGAATACCATGTAGAAAGAATGATGCGGGACGCCAAGATAACCCAGATATACGAAGGCACCAGCGAAGTGCAACGGATTGTTATCAGCAGGAGTATTTTAAAATAATTCGCAAATAAGAAAATATGCAAAGGTGCAAATAGCGAAAGCAATCTGCACCTTTTTTACGCCTTTGTTTCTTTGCGGTAACTTTGCTTCTCAGCGTGAAAAATATGAGCATCAACAAAGAAAATTATCAACAAATCATCCGGCAACTAAACGGCAAAGCTAATCTAGTCGCAGTTAGCAAAACCAAACCAATCCAAGACATCCAAACATTGTACGACTTAGGCCAGCGTGATTTTGGCGAAAACTATGTGCAGGAACTGGTTGACAAAGAAGCAGCCTTACCAAAAGATATTCACTGGCATTTCATCGGGCATTTGCAAAGCAATAAAATAAAATACATTGCGCCGTTTGTTTATCTTATTCATGGCGTTGACAGTATTTCTTTGCTGAAAGAAATTGATAAACAGGCTGCAAAAAATAACCGCATCATTGATTGTTTATTGCAGGTACACATTGCTACAGAAGAAACCAAGTTTGGTTTTGATGAAGCTGAATTATCAGCAGTAAAAATTGCTGATTATCCCAATATTCAAATTAAAGGATTGATGGGCATGGCCAGTTTTTCAAACGACCTTAACCTGGTAAGGGATGAGTTCAACACTTTAAAAAAATGTTACGACCAAATGTCACTTGCCAATAAACAATTTTCAACCCTTTCCATGGGTATGAGCGGCGACTACACAATTGCCCTTGAAAAAGGCAGCAATATGGTCCGCATTGGCAGCTTGTTATTTGGTGAAAGAAACTACAACGCATAATGACGGCAGAATTAATTACGTTGTGCATTGCTGCCTTTGCCGCTGGATTTATTGATGCCATTGTGGGTGGCGGCGGGCTTGTTCAAACACCGGCTACTTTAGTTACGCTGCCGCAATACCCGGTAGCGACTTTGTTAGGCACTACCAAAATTCCGTCTTTCATCGGCACTTCCATTGCAGCATTTCAATACAGCAAAAAAGTATCGCTGCACTGGAAACTGCTGGCTTCCATGTGTGTTGTAGCCTTGCTGGCGGCCATCACCGGCTCTTACACCGTTTCCATCGTAAGCAACCGCTTCATGAAACCCATTATCTTTTTCATCCTCATCATTGTTGCTGTGTACACTTACACTAAAAAAGATTTTGGCACTGCCGAAACAAAAGACCATCATCCCAAAAAAGAATTGTACTATGGATTGCTGGCTGCATTGATCATTGGCTTTTACGATGGTTTCATGGGCCCCGGCGCAGGAAGTTTCTTTGTCTTATTTTTCATCAGCATACTGGGCTTCAACTTTCTTCGGGCAAGCGCCCACGCCAAATTTGTAAACCTGGCAACCAATGCCGGTTCCATCATTTATTTCGGCGGTACCGGCTACATTTTGTTTCAGTATGCGCTGCCAATGGCGGCCTTCAATTTTGCAGGTTCATTTGTTGGGGCAAAGCTGGCCATTGCAAAAGGCAACCGCTTCATCCGTATATTTTTCCTGCTGGTTGTTGCAGCTACCATTTGCCGTTTTGGCTATGATATTTTTTTCAAAATCCCCATCAAATAAAAACATGTCCGAACAAAATATTACAGTAACAGAAATGCAGGAAAGCGACATTCCATTGATTGCAGATTACTGGCTCACAGCAGACAAAACTTACCTGCAAAACATGGGTGTAGATCTCAAAAAAATGCCTGCCCCTGAAGAATGGCTATCGATGCTGCAAAGCCAATTGAACAAACCATACAAAGAAAAAGCATCCTACTGCACCATCTGGCAACTCAACGGAAAACCAATCGGGCATTGCAATGTAAACAAGATCATCTTTGGCCAGGATGCCTATATGCACCTGCACATTTGGAATGCCGCAGAGAGAAAACTTGGGCTGGGAGCCGATTTCATCAAACAATCGCTCCCCTATTTTTTCAATAACCTGCAACTGAAAAAGATTTGTTGCGAACCGTATGCGCTAAACCCAGCCCCCAACAAGGTATTGGCAAAAGCAGGTTTTACATTCATCAAAGAATACAGCACCATTCCCGGTTCTTTAAATTTTGAACAGCCGGTAAAACTTTGGCAGATCGATGTTTAAAATCAAACAATTTATTTTGTTTACCAACTGTTGTATTTCATGGCAACTTCATTGGCGTCGCACCAGTTGAGTTCAGTTTTTCATGGCAACTCAGGCTTGCTGGCGCTACGTTTCTGTTGCTATAAAAAAATCCTTTTATTTTTCAGTCAAGTATCAACCATTTGTTAAACCTTTATCCGTAAACTTATTTAGCATTACCTCTTTTAATATTTATCAAATATCTTTATGAAATGTCTAAAGTAGCAACAATACAGGCCGACTTCG
>CAXTPJ010000357.1:0-4459 GCA_964245855.1 uncultured Ferruginibacter sp.
CTGCCTCGGTCACCATCGAACCAAAACAATCCCAACTGTTCCATCCCATCGGCGGCGTTGCTGCCCATTCATGAAAATCTTTTTTTACCTGTGCTCCGCAATGGCAGCAGATCATCGCAACTATTACTAAACAAATTACTCTCATTAAATCATTTTTTGTTATCAGCTTCATATCGCTTCTCAACACTGTTGTGTCACTCACTTGTACTACATACCAATGTTCGTCAGCAAATGGCACTTGTGATTTTTTGTCATTCTTCCTTGGTAAAACATCTTATATAATTTCATAACTCTCTTCGGATGTTTTCAATCTTACACTTTCTTCTTTCCCCAAACAGCAATACCGGTAGTGTTCAACCCTGAAAAAATAATGCTGTTGGCTTTTTTATTCTCCCAATCTCTCCCCTTCTGTACAAATACTTTTTCTACATTGCCGCCACTCCAGTTGAGCGTTAACCATGGTGCGGTGTAAGTCCAGGTATCAGCGGCATTGCCATTCAATGTTCCACCTGCATCAATGGTTAATGCGGTGGCAATTTGAAAGTCCGGCGATGTTTGCTCGGTACCATATCCCGGCACTACATTGTAATTCAGCACTACCCTTTCCCAGTTGCCAGCAAGGTCTGCCTGCCCTATCAGTGAATCTTTTTCCCAAGCGTATCTTTCCGGTGAAGCCACCGGCCAGCCATCTGTTGTCCAAAACAATTTTCGTACATGAAGGTTCATAAAAAACCTGTCTGACCCCGGCCTTGCCTGGTGTGCAATAAAATATTGTCCTGTTCCATCACTGAAAGTGGTAGAGTGTGCTGTTCCCTGGTAACCACTATGCCCATCAAATTTATACGGTGCAATAATCATCGGGCCATGATCAACATTGGTGTTGGCATCTGCTCCATTAAAATCATAGAACGGGCCATTGGGATGATCGCCTTTCATCACCCTGACATTATATTTTGATTCCAGCCAATCGTAAGCAATGAATAGATAATATTTGTTCAGCGCTGCATTGTAGATAATATCGGCACCTTCAATGTTGCCGTTGTAAGCCGTCCCCGTAAAACCACGGTTGGCAATGCGGGTGCCTTTATCGCCATCGGTGAATGCCAACCCTGTTGCAGCATTTAATTTCAATGAATAAATTCCATCCCAGGCAGAACCATACACCATCCAGTGTTCGCCGCCCGGGGTTACAATTACCGACGGATCAATGGCGTTGGTTTGCGTGGTAGCATCATTCTTTGAAACTACAGCCAGGCCTTTTTCTACCCAGGGGCCGGTAGGACTGGCAGAAGTTGCCAAACCTATCACGCTTAACCTTGGCAAGGCTGATGACAAGGAATAATATAAACGAAACTCATTACCAACCTTAATGATGCAGGGCGCCCACAAAGAACTGAACGGCGCGCCACCGCCTGATGTGATGAAAGCCGAACCCATTGCAGGCAGGTTGTTGAAAACCCAGCCAACATAAGTCCATTCAACCAAATCTTTTGACTTCCTGATCTGTAAGCCGGGCCGCACAGTAATGCCATAGCCAACATCGGTGCTGTAACAATAATAATACTCCCCTTCTTTTATAATTGCAGGGTCATGCACATTGTGCGACCCCCATTCCAGGTAATTTGCAAAAGGTGCAACGCTTGCATAATTGTCATTGATCGTATTGATATCAAATGTTGGGGTAACCGGTGGTGTTACCGGCGGTGTGACAGGTGTTGGATCAGGAGTACTTTCTTTTTTGCATGCCATCACTAACAGGGCTGCCAGCAAAACCAATCCGCAATTTTTTAGGTGTATTGTTTTCATACAATATTATTTAAGTGTGAGTACGACTACTGAAAATGGTGGCAACTTTACCTGCAATGTATTGGCTGATAAAGTAGCTTCCTTAAAATCAGCGGGCATAATTTTATTGGGCTGATCAAAAGAGTTAAAGTCCTGCAACTTTTTTGAAGTAATGATCCTTCCGGCTACTGTTGTAAAATTTGCTCCATTGATGTTAATGCTAATATTCTGCGATTTTGCAGCATCTATGTTCACCAATGAAACATGCGTTATACCATTTTTATCTTTGGAAGCAGATACAGATACTGCTGGTAATTTTTCACCATTCAATATGTAGTCATTTGTGATGAGCTTAACCGGTATCATCGTTGCATCCTGGTGTACATTGTACATCTCCATTACATGATAGGTTGGAGTCAATATCATTTTTTCTTTATTGGTCAAGATAACCGATTGCAATACATTGACTGCCTGCGCCAGGTTCGCCATCCTTACCCTTTCGCAATGATTTTGAAAAATGTTCAGCGTTACGCCGGCAATCATAGCATCCCTCATGGTATTCTGCTGGTATAAAAAACCGGGGTTGGTGCCTTGTTCCACATCATACCATCCGCCCCATTCATCCACCACCAGGGCAATTTTTTTCTGCGGATCATATTTGTCCATGATGGCAGAATGCTTTGTTACCAACTCTTCCATGCGAAGCGCTGATTTTAAAGTGGCGAAGTACTGCTGCTCACTGTAATCAGTGGCCGAACCTTTTTCACTCCATTTTACATTGGCATAATGATGCAGCGCCACACCTTCCAGCATATTGTGCGGTATCTCTTTCATCAATGTTTCTGTCCAGTTATAATCATCCACATTTGCGCCGGATGCTACCCTGAATAAACTATCGCTGTTGTTCCAGTCGGTCATAAACGTTGCATACTGGCGATAAATATTGGCATAATAATCCGGTTTCATGTTTCCGCCGCAGCCCCAGGCTTCGTTTCCTACACCCCATATTTTTACGCCCCATGGTTTTTCGTGCCCGTTGGCCTGGCGGTACTTGCTCATCGGACTGCTGCCCGCAGCGCTGTTTACATATTGTATCCAGTCGATCAAATCCTGAACGCTGCCACTGCCAACATTACCTGCTAAATATGGCTGGGCGCCAATTCTTTCGCACATATTTAAAAAGTCATGCGTACCAAAACTGTTATCTTCTGTAACGCCGCCCCACCAACGGTTCACAATAGCCGGCCTTTTATCTTTTGGGCCTACACCATCTTTCCAGTGATAGGTATCTGCAAAGCAGCCACCCGGCCAGCGCAGGTTTGGTATCTTCAATTTTTTCAACGCATCAATAATATCATTGCGAACGCCATCTGTATTAGGGATCATTTTATTTTTTTCCCCTACATAAAAACCATCATAAATACAATGGCCTAAGTGTTCTGCAAAATGGCCATAAATATTTTTATTGATGACTGTCTTTGCATCAGCGGCATTTAACGTAACCAGGTTTTGTGCATTCACTACATTCAATAGCATGGTACCGATCACAAGAAGCGACGAAAATTTCTTTATCATACGTTATTAATTTTTGATCTTCTTATTAAGAGATGAATTCAATGAAAATATTTTTAGTTGACTGTCATTGGGCGCTGCCAATAATATTTTTTGATTGTTTGTTGCCTTGAGCACCTTCATGTCTTTAATATCGCCGTCCAGTATTAATCCACTGGCAGCTATGTGTTCCGGAACAAAATTTCGTTTGCCATCCGATAGTAAGACAAGCCCGTAAGATGCATCATACCTGCCGGTGCTGGATGCGGTTTGGTATTCATTACCAGAAATGATCAGATCGATATTCCCATCGCCATCAACATCTTCCGCAACGATAGCATTAACAGGGGCCAATTGTGCCTGTAATGGCAATACATGTGATGTAAATTTTCCGTTACCGATATTTTCTATCCATACCGAAGCAGATGTGTTACAGGTCAATTCAAGCCAGCCATCAGCACCATAATCATTTTTCAACTGTTCCATTTTTACTTTGGCATAATCTGCATGCAGCAGGTATTTTTTCTTAACGGAAGGTAATTCTTCGCTCAACTGGTTCCTGTCTAATCCGGGAAATAATTCATACTCACCAGTTACGCCTTTTATAAAATAAGCCGGTATCAATTCATCAAAACCATTTTTATCAATGTCTTTTGCATACAGTTGCATGGGCCGGTTTGTTGAAAGATGATAGCGGTTGTTCAACCCCATATTGCCGGCAACATAATCAAGGTCGCCATCCTTATCTATGTCCACCTGCTGAATAGAACGCCACAAACCATTCATCGCAGCAAGCCCGGTTGAATTGGTTACTTCATTGAATTGGCCATGTTCATTTTTAAAAAATCTTATGGCTGTCCACTCGCCGCAAACAATCAAATCCGGTTGTTGATCATTGTTGAAATCAGTAAAGATGGCGCTGGTAAGCATGCCTGCAAATTCTAAGGCAGGACAAATTTGTTTCGTTGCATCTGAAAATTTACCGCCATTGTTTTGCAGCAAATAACTCCTGGGAGACTGCGGGTATTTTTGTGGCAGCAATCTTCCGCCGATAAAAACATCCATGTCACCATCGCCGTCATAATCCGCTACTGAAACGGCATCCGTAATATCAGTTATAACC
>CAXTPJ010000358.1:0-4450 GCA_964245855.1 uncultured Ferruginibacter sp.
AGCCCACAACATTATGCCGGAAATATTGATGCAGGAAGGATTGAGTGATGCAGTAAAATCTTTTTGCGAACGCATGACAGGCAAGGGTGGAACGGTGATCAGTTTTCAAACATTGGGAACGCAGCAGGAGATGGATGCCGTTTTTAACTTGCCGGTGTACCGCATTGTACAGGAGTTGATACACAATATACGCAAGCATGCAAAAGCCGCCACTGCATTGGTACAGATGAATTTTCATGAGGATGGCGGATTGGATATAACGGTGGAAGATGATGGAAAAGGATTGGAAACCGCAATGATAAAAAACAGTCATGGTATGGGATTGAAAAATATATATGAAAGGGTGCAACAGCTTGGCGGCCGCATTGATATTAACAGCATTATTGGCAAAGGCACCAGTGTGTACTTAGAGTTTGAACCAGGAAAAAACAACAACACATGATCAGTTTAGCCATTACAGACGACCAGGTAATTATATTGAATGGCCTGCAGAAAATTTTAGCGGATGTTCCCAACATACAAATCACGGGAGTCTACAACAACGGAGACGAGTTGCTGGAAGGATTGGTAAAGCAACAACCGGATGTGTTGCTGTTGGATATACAGATGCCCGGTAAAAGCGGTATCGAGCTGGCCGCCATCATTACCAAAACATACAAGCAGATAAAAATAATTGCGCTGACTAATATTGATGTGGTGGCGCAGATTAAAAAGATATTGCAGCAAGGCGTGGTGGGTTATTTATTGAAAGATGCCAACCCGGAAACCATTGTGCGTGCCATTGAAACGGTGCACGCCGGCGACCAATACATCCAGGAAGAACTGAAGCAGCAACTGTTGAATAGCTTGTCTTCGCACAATTCCAGGCAGATCGTTACCCGCAGGGAAAAAGAAATTTTACAACTGATTGTTGATGAATTTACCAACCAGGAAATAGCGGATAAGTTGTACCTGAGTTTACGGACGGTAGAAAATCACCGCAACAATTTATTGCAGAAACTGGATGTGAAGAATACGGCTGGTTTGGTGAAAGTGGCGATACAGGAAGGGTTGGTATAGAAAGAAATTCTTTGATCAGTTTTGTATGATAGTTTTTATAATGAACGTAGCATTATCATAAAAACGTCGGCTTCTTGTTTAGTTTTAATGGCTTCATTCAATGAGGTAGTGTTGCCTGATGCTAAAATGCCAGGCATATTTTTCTTGTAGCTTTCTTTTGCTTTGCGCTTAATTGTTTAATCTTATTTGCGATTGTTTCCTTTATCTGTATACGAAGTTAATTTTTTTATTTTGCATACCCAATAATGTGTTGTTCATTTTGAATTATGATTTTATATTGAAAATGAAGTAGTTGTATAATTTATCAGGTTTAACTGTTGCGTTTTTAATAATTCTTTCCGGGATAGCTTTTAAATCTTCGGTATCTACTGGATACGAATGGTCTTGATCTTTTGTTTTTCTTAGTATCCTTACATAATAATAATTCGCTCCATAAATATTGAAAAAATGATTCAGGTAATCGAAGTTATTCTGAATGCATCTATACTACATATAAGCTCTGGCATTGTTGAGCCATCAATACCCAGGTATTTATTCTTATTTTCTGTTAAAAAAGCTAATGCCGTAAACATGATGGTAGAAAAAACTTTTGAATGATTGTCGTGATTGAGTTTAATCTTATCATCCATCTCATTATTATTATTCAATGGTCCAAATGCAAGGTTGTATACTTCTGTTAGATATGGATGAACTGTATTTGCTTATCTGTATTCCTAAGGGAATTACATCTAAGTTTTTTAAAATTGTATTAAACTTAGTTAAAGATAAATCGCTTGTCAATGTCTCAGTGTCGTAACAATCATCAAAATTAATTTTCACATTAAGTGCCATCCTATTTTATTTTACGTCAGTCTTTGTTTGTCAACTTATGAACTCTATTAAACTCCGTTGTGAATTTATTCGGACATTTTTATTTTTAAGGAAAAGGGAAAATGATATCACTAATATTCTTATGGCAATTTCAATTCTACAACTCAACAACATAAACCTATTCAATTTTCTTACTCATACCGCAACCTAACCTTTTCTTCCTCTACATCCAGCATCATCAATTGTTTGCGAATGAGTTCTTCATCCAGTTCAATGTCTTTGTTCATTTCGTTTACCCATTTCCTTTGTCTGGATAATAGTTTTAAATAAACTTCCCTGTACACCTGCGTTTCTTCTTCTGAAGCGGCTTGTAAATATTCTGTATCCCACCGGGCAGCCAATTGCTGAATGCCTTTGTTGGTTGTTATTTTATCGGAGTGCTGGTTGTGCAGGTAGGCATATGTTTTTTCTGATAAACCATGCAGGATCATCTGGCGCTGTTCTTCTTCGGTAAATTGGTGCTGTGTATCTTTCAATTGTAATTTTTTGATCAGCCAGGGCAACGTTAATCCCTGTATCACCAGCGTAAGCAATATCACAATAAAAGTGATGAATAATAAAAGGTTGCGTTGTTCAAAAGCACCGTTGTTGATGAATTCAGGAATAGACAACGCTGCGGCCAAAGAAACCACCCCACGCATGCCCGCCCAACCAAAAACCAGCGGCCCACGCCAGCCGGGATTGCTGTCGGCTGTCTTAATGTACCGGCTGATAAAAACAGTAAACGCAGAAGCGCCCAAAGTGGCCAGCACCCTCGATAACATCAATACCAATGTAACCAATATGCCATACCAAATAGCCATTGATAAACTGGTGTTGCCCAAGCCGTTTACAATGTGTGGCAATGCTAACCCAATGATCATAAAAACAATGCCGTTAAGGATAAACGCCAAAGCAGACCAAACACTGGCAGAATGTAACCGGCTGTTGTGGTTTAAAAATGACTGTTGCCTTACGGATAGAAAAAGCCCACCGCTTACTACCGCCAGCACACCGGATACATGCAGGCTTTCGGCGGCCAGGTACATGGCATAAGGCGTAACAATGGTCATGATAATATTGGTATTTACATCGCCGGGCAGCCATTGGTGCACTTTTAAAAACAAATAACCAATGATGAGCCCAATGCCGATACCGGCGAGTATAACCCAAAAGAAATTGAGTGCTGCTTCGTGAAACACAAAGCGGCCGGTTTCAACAGCGATCAGTGCAAAACGAAAAACAATTAAGCTGGAGGCATCATTCAGCAGGCTTTCCCCTTCAATGATAGCGGCCAATCCTTTGGGTACTTTTACATTTTTCATGATGGCGCCGGCACTCACTGCATCCGGTGGCGAAACAATTCCACCCAATAAAAATCCCATGGCCAAACTGATGCCGGGTATAAAACTAGAGGCCACCAATGCCACGACCAGCGACGTTGCCAGTACGATTAAAAAAGCAAAGCTGCCAATTACCCTGCGCCATCTCCAGAACTCTTTCCACGAAGTGTACCAGGCCGCTTCATATAACAATGGTGGAAGGAAAATAATAAAGATGAGTTCGGGATTGATGTTCAACAATGGAACGCCGGGTATAAAGCTTATGAGCAAGCCACCAACCACTAAAATAATAGGGTAGGCGATCTTTATTTTTTGTGCCAGCATGGTAAGCGCCAGGATGGCCAGTACTAACAGTATATAATGTATAAATTCATGGCCCATAAAAAGCTGTTTGATTGTTTTTGAAGGAAGGCTAAAATACACAACATCATGCAAACTTACCGGCAATGATAAAAAAGAAAACGGCTCCACCCGGGAGCCGTTTTAAAGATATGATGCCGCAAATTACTTCTTCAATTCTTTCTGCAACACTTCGTTCATTTTTACATAGTCTGCATTCTTTGCTTCAGTAGCCAGCGTCCATGATGCTTTGGAACTTTCCAGTGCACCTGCAACGTCGCCCATTTCTTTCTGGATCTTTGCTTTGTACAACAATATCCAAAAACCTTTGGGTGTTTCTTCCACTGCTTTGTTAATGTTTTCTAATGCCTTTGGTAAATTCTTTTCATATTCATTGTAAAATTGAGCTGCCTGCCAGTAAGGTTTTTTATCAGTCTGCATTGCAGCCTCAATCTGTGCTCTTACTTTTTCTTTTATATCTGTTGTAATAGGCACTGTGATCATTTTCTTTTCCCAGATAATTTGCAGGTCGCAACTTTCTGGTTTTACATTGGCAAACTGCATGGTAAAGGTTTCAATAGCAGTCTTTGTTTTTACTGGTACAATGGTTACCCTTGCGGCATCTTCACTTTCTTTATAATCATTTACGCTGCCATTTTTCAATCCTTTGTTAAAGATCACTTCCCAGTTTTCTTCGTTCGGAATGGTATAAATAACATACGTGCCGGAATCAACTTTTTTGCCGCCAATTTCTACCGGGTCGGTAAAAACAATTTTAGTAGCTGCATTGGCACCCGTACGCCAGATCTTTCCATCTGGAACCAGGTCGCCAAAAACTTTTCTTCCTTTGGCGCCGGGCC
>CAXTPJ010000359.1:0-4448 GCA_964245855.1 uncultured Ferruginibacter sp.
CTGGTTGCGGCCTTTTACTACTACACTTACCGATTGCAATGCCTGCAGGCTGTCCGCCGTCATTACCACGCCGTACAATTGTACAACAGAATCCTTAAAATCTGCAAACTGGGCTTTGGATGTAAAGGGAATAACAATAGCAAACAGTAAAATGTATCGTAAAAATTTTTTCATGTCCTGCACCTCGTTCAAAAGCGCTTAGTTGGTTTTAATGTGATGCTCAAAGATATGCCGTACAAGTGAGATCCTTTTTCCCTTTTCCCCAAAAAGGAAAAACGACAGAACAAGTTCACAACGATGTTCAAAAATGATTAACTGCCGGTTTCAAAAATACCATCATTTCTGCAAATGATAAACAAAGTAAGGGCTTCATTGGTTAATTTTGCGGCTGCAAGAATTTTTTTAACAAATAATTGAACGATGACCCCGGAAGATATATTGAAGGCCCTCAGCAATGTGCAGGAACCCGATTTAGGCAAAGACATAGTGACGTTGAACATGGTAAAAGACATTGCGATTGACGGCAATAAAGTTGCTTTTACCGTGGTACTCACTACGCCTGCCTGCCCGATGAAAGACCTCATCATGAATGCCTGCATCAACGCAGTAAAACTGCTGGTAAACAAAGAAGCCATCGTAACGGTAAACTTTACCAGCAATACTACCAGCAACCGTAAAGATGCCAAGACCATTTTAAGCGGCGTAAAAAATATCATTACTGTTGTAAGCGGAAAAGGCGGCGTTGGCAAAAGCACCGTAGCGGCTAACCTGGCACTGGCATTGGCACAGGGCGGCGCCAATGTTGGCTTGATGGATGCCGATATTTACGGGCCCAGCCAGCACATTATGTTTGGCGTACGGGGCGACCGGCCGATGATGAGGGAAGTAAACGGTAAAGGCGTGATTGTTCCGATTGAAAAATATGGTATCAAGATGATGAGCATCGGCCTGCTGGTAGATGAAAAGCAGGCGGTGGTTTGGCGTGGCCCCATGGTGAGCAGCGCCATTAAGCAGTTTGTGAGCGAAGTTGATTGGGGCGAACTGGATTACCTGATCATTGATATGCCACCCGGCACCGGCGATATCCATTTAACCGTGGTGCAAACCGTTCCGGTTACCGGCGTTATTGTGGTGACCACCCCGCAACTGATTGCTTTGGCAGATGCCAAAAAAGGTATTGCCATGTTTGGACAGGCGCAACTGAAAGTACCTGTAATTGGACTGGTAGAAAACATGAGTTACTTTACCCCGGCCGAATTGCCGGACAACAGATATTACATTTTCGGCAAAGATGGCGGCAAACATTTGGCAGAAGATTTCGACATTCCTTTCCTTGGCCAGATACCAATTGTACAAAGCATCCGTGAAGGTGGCGACCAGGGCATCCCGATCATGGTAAGCGATGATGCCATCACTAAAAAAGCATTCATGGATTTTGCCGGCAACGCAGCCCGTGGAATTGCCATGCGCAACGCCAACTTTGCACCAACAGAAGTGCAGGATGTACTTGCTTGATTTTTTATTGGTGATGTATGATTGGTGATTTTTTTTAATGCAGGCAGTTTTTCATCGGTTGGTTGCAGAAAGATTAAACAAGTAAGAGCAATATAACTTTACGGCTTTGCTCCTTTGCTTTCTTGGCGTGAAAATGTATTACGATTGGTGGTTTTTTGAACAGGAACGCAAAGGTGCAAAAATGAAAAAGACGCAAAGTAGAGCCATATAACTTTGCGGCTTTGCTTCTTGCTTTCTTGGCGTGAAAATGTATTGCAATTGGTGGTTTTTTGAACAGGCACGCAAAGGCGCAAAAATGAAAAAGACGCAAAGAAGAGTAATAAAACTTTGCGGCTTTGTTTCTTTGCTGTGTTAGCATGAAATTCATGGATTGATATTTTTGAACAAGCATTTAATCATTAACAAACATCGTTGTGTCACTCACTTGTACTACATACCGCCATTCAGCAAAGCACTTTTCATTTTTAAAGTGCTTTTTATTTTTGATAGCATCGATAACTTTTTTTTCATGCTCCTCAAGCAAAAAAAATACTGCCATGCCCGGTGAAGTTCAAAAGCCCCCTTCAGGGGATTTAGGGGCAACAGCGCTCGATAAGCAGGGCCACCGTGGCTGCCGTGGACTGATGCCTGAAAACACCATCCCTGCTATGCTGCACGCCATTGGCTTGGGTGTAACAACGCTGGAAATGGACATTGTTTTTACCAAAGACAGCGTGGCCATTTTATCGCATGAGCCTTTCTTCAACCACGATATAACCACCAAGCCCGATGGTAGTTTCATAGAAGAAAAAGACGAGAAAAATTACAACATCTACAACATGGCTTTTGCAGAAACGCAGCAGTATGATGTTGGCCTGAAACCACACCCACGCTTTCCGCAGCAGAAAAAAATTGCTGTACACAAACCCAGCCTTCAATCGGTTTTTGATGCAGTAAAAGAAGACATGAAAACCCGTCGCCGCCCGTTTCCTTTATACAATATTGAAACCAAGACGATGCCCGGCACCGATAATATTTATCATCCGGCACCGGCCGTTTTTGTGGAGCGCTTAATGAAAGTGATCAAAGAAAACAATATGGAAGAATGGGTAACCATTCAATCTTTCGATTTACGGACTTTGCAATACCTGCATGCTAATTATCCAGCCATACCAACTGCGTTGCTGATTGAAGATTTTGATAAACGCCCGTTGCAGGAACAACTGAAGCAACTGGGTTTTACGCCTGCTATTTATAGTCCGCATTATTCTTTGGTGAACGAAAAATTGCTGCAGCAATGCCACCAGCAAAACATCAAAGTAATTCCATGGACAGTGAATGAAAAAGACAAAATAAATGAATTGAAAACATTGGGTGTGGATGGAATTATTTCGGATTATCCAAACCTGTTTAACCAATAAATATGCAGCACGAGTTTTCGCTTGACTATGCCAAAAAGCTGGATGCAAAAGATGAACTGCGCCATTTTCGTGAGCGTTTTATTATCCCGCAATTCCGTGGCAAACAGGCCGTTTATTTTTTAGGCAACTCACTCGGCTTGCAGCCCGTTACCACGCAGGAAGCCATTGCTAACATCATGAACAGTTGGGCCAGTCTTGGCGTAGAAGGTTTCTTTTTAGGCAACGATCCCTGGATGGAATACCACAAAAAAATTGCGCCGCTGATGAGCAAAATTGTTGGCGCTTTACCGGAAGAAGTGGTTACTATGAACCACTTAACGGTGAACCTGCATTTGCTGATGTTGTCGTTTTACAATCCAACAGCAACAAGGTATAAGATCATTTGCGAAGCAAAAGCATTTCCTTCCGATCAATATGCACTGCAATCACAGGCCCGGTTTCATGGTTTTGATGCCACCGATGCCATTGTTGAAGTGCAGCCACAAGCAGGCACTTCCATCATTACAACCGCAGATATTTTAGCAGCGATAGAAGAACACAAAGACAGTGTTGCATTGGTGTTGTTCAGCGGCATCAATTATTTTACCGGGCAGGTTTTTGATATGCCCGCTATCACAAAAGCCGCTCACCATGCCGGTGCCAAAGCAGGTTTTGACCTGGCACATGCTGCCGGAAATATCAACTTACAGTTACATGATTGGGATGTAGATTTTGCCTGCTGGTGCAATTATAAATATTTAAACAGCGGTCCGGGTGCGGTAGCCGGCGCTTTTGTGCACCAGCGTTTTTTAAATGATCCAACTATAAAAAGGCTCGAAGGCTGGTGGGGCAATGATGCCGCTAACCGTTTTAAAATGGGGCCAACTTTTACGCCGTCGCCAACAGCAGAGAGCTGGAGCATGAGTACGCCGCCGATGTTGCTGCTGGCTGCACACAAAGCATCATTAGATATTTTTGCAGAAGCCGGGTTTGACCGCCTGCTGGCGAAAAGCAAAGCGCTGAGCAGTTACCTTTTCTTTGCGTTGGATCACATCAATCAACCAGAAAAAAAGTTCGATCTCATTACTCCACGTAATCCAAATGAAAGGGGATGCCAGGTTTCTATTGCTGTCAATAAAAATGCAAGGGCAATCTTTGATACACTGTTACCACTGGGCATTTTTGCAGACTGGAGAGAACCGGATATTATCCGGGTAGCACCGGTTCCGCTCTACAACAGTTTTGAAGAGGTTTTTATTTTTGCAGATGTACTAAGACAGTTGCTGGACAACTAGCATATTACAAATATCCCTGCACCAGGATAAAGTATTATTAAACAATCTTCAACAACATTCAACCGCCTTCAACAATTCACCACTTTCGCTGTTTAAATACCATAAAAAATACAGCATGGCAAAACCTACCGTTGAATTGATCGGCGCATTAAGGGAAACTGCCGCCCGCTTAGGCAATGGCGCTCATTATGCATGGGGACATCATGGCGCCTGCAATTGCGGCAACCTGGTGCAGGTGGTAACACAATTATCCGAAGGT
>CAXTPJ010000360.1:0-4433 GCA_964245855.1 uncultured Ferruginibacter sp.
CTGGTGTTTCCCGGAATTAAAGGAAGAACATTTTTCAATTGCAGGAACCGAAATCGGGCATCCGCTGATCAACCAAAACAAAAGGGTAAACAATCACATTAATATCGATCACAGAGGTATAATTATGTTGGTGACGGGCAGCAACATGGCAGGCAAAAGTACTTACCTCCGTAGTGTAGGAATCAATACCATATTGACGATGGCTGGTTCTGTTGTTTGTGCCAAAAGCTTTTCACTTTCGCCGGTCCAATTAATTACAAGTATGCGGATAGCAGATAATTTGGAAGAAAACACGTCTACTTTCTATGCAGAATTAAAGAAGTTGAAAAAAGTAATTGAACTGGCCAACAACAAAGAAAAAATATTCATCCTGCTGGATGAGATATTGAGGGGTACCAACTCATTGGATCGCCATACAGGCGCTGTGGCGCTTACCAAGCAATTGATCTGCAAAGAAGCAGCGGGAATTATTGCTACACATGATGTGGAACTGGCTGCATTGGAAAAAGAATATCCCAACAACATCCTCAACTTCCATTTTGATGCACAGGTAAGCAATGAGGAACTGTATTTTGATTACCGGTTAAAGGAAGGCATCTGCACCAGCATCAATGCATCGTTGCTGATGAAGAAGATTGGGATTGAAATGTAAATGTGCAGATGAGAAAATGAGCAAATGTGCAGATTTTAAAAGAATGAAAGTTTATTTTTTTGGCAAACAGTTTAGGAGTAAAATGCGATAATGTGATGATTGGACAATGTGCTGATGGTGTAACACAAGGAGTTCTTTTTTTAGCAACCGGTCTAAGACAAAATTGGCAAATTAGCAAAAGGGCAAATGTGCAGGTGATACAATACAAAGGATTTAATTTTTGGGCAAACGGTTCGGATTAAAATGTGCTAATTTGATAATGGTTTCATGTGCTGATTGTATAAAGGCCCGAGGTCATTTTAAGCGACTATTCCAGTTAAAATATACCAATGAGCAAATGGGAAAATTTGCAAAATTTAAAAGGCTAAAAGCTCATTTTTTAGCAACCATTTAAAAGAAAGATATAGTAATTCGATGCTGAATAAAGAACCAAAGTACAAGAGTGCGACGCCACTGAAGCTTAACAGTATTCATGAAGCCCGGATCAAAAATCCAATTTAATAATTTTATAAAACCCCTATTACTTAGCTGAGTCTTTTCAACAATATTCAACCACTTCAAACCTTTTAAACCCTCATCGCCTACCTTCCCCTTCCATATCCAAACCAGTCATTAAAGTTGGCGAACAACATCAAACCTAACAAAATCACCATTCCTACAATTTGAGCATACTCTAAAAACTTCTCACTTGGTTTTCTTCCGGTGATCATTTCTGCCAGGGTGAATACTACGTGGCCGCCATCCAATGCAGGAATGGGCAACAGGTTCATAAAGGCTAAGATGATGGATAAAAAGCCTGTGAGGCGCCAGAAAGTTTCCCATTCCCCCCATTGAGTCGGGAAGATGGAACCGATGGATTTAAAACCACCCAATCCTTTGTAGGCGCCGGTTTTAGGGTTCAGGATCAATTTGAATTGATTAACATAAAACGCCAGCTTATCCATGGCCATACCAATACCGGCAGGGATCGCTTCAAAAAAACCATACTTTCTTTTGTCTAATTTAAATACCCTTAACGTATCATATTGCTCCATTGATAAAATAGGAATGCCGATCTTGCCATCTGCATTTACCGGGGCAACAATATCAACCCTGGTTCCTTTTCTATCTACATGCAACACTACTGACTGATTTTTCTTAGCAGGCAGGTACGCAGAAATATCATCGTAAAAATGCACTGGTGTAGAATCAACGGCAATTATTTTATCCATGTATTGCAGGCCGGCTTTTTTTCCGTTGGAAGTATCTTTTGCATCATATTCTCCAACAATGGCAGGCAAACGCTGCATCAGCAAGCTGCCTGATTTCTTCTTACTTTCTACCAGTTGCTCAATAAAATTTTCATCCATGGCAACCGCTATGGTTTGTCCATTTCTATCTAACTGTACTTTTTTACTCAATAACAATTGTGCCTGTATCTCATCAAAATAAACCACCGGCTTATCATCTATCGAAGTGATCTTATCACCATTCTTAAAACCTGCTTTCAACAACACGCTATCCTGCAACCAAATGCCATTTTTTACCGAACTATTCGGCACTTTTGTTTCGCCCCAGATAAACAATACCATTGCATAAATAATGAATGCCAGCAACACATTTACAATAATACCACCCAGCATGATGATCAAACGCTGCCAGGCCGGTTTGCTCCTGAACTCATAATCCTGTGGCGGCAATTTCATGGCTTCTTTATCCATGCTTTCATCGATCATACCGGCAATTTTTACATAGCCGCCCAATGGCAGCCAGCCAATGCCGTATTCGGTTTCACCGATCTTCTTTTTCACCAGCGAAAAATAAGGGTTAAAGAAAAGGTAGAATTTCTCTACCCGGCAACCAAACCATTTGGCGGTAATGTAATGCCCAAATTCGTGCAGCACCACCAGTATCGATAAAGAAAGAATGAGATAGAACACCTGCATCCATACATTGCTCCAGTTAATTGCTAAAAGTATCATAGTTGCCCCCATCCCCTAAAGGAAGTTATTTATAGTGTGTAATAAATTTTAATTTTCCCTATATTATTTGTTGAGAGCAAAGAATTGGAGTACCAAATCGTTTACTTGTATTTCGCCCCTTTAGGGGATGGGGGCGGATTACATTTTTATCAGTGAAGCCGCAAAATTACGGGCTTCGCCATCGCTTTCAAAATATTCCTCCAGCGTTGGTTTTTCTATAAAAGTGGTTTTCTCCATGGTCTTTTCTACCACGGCAGTTATATCCAAAAAACCAATGCGGTTGCGCAAAAAAGCCCACACGGCAATTTCGTTGGCTGCATTCAAAATACAGGGCATATTGCCACCTTTAAACAAGGCTTCTGTTGCCAATGCCAGGTTGCGGAAGGTTTTAACATCCGGTTCTTCAAAATTGAGGTTGGCGTACCGTTTAAAATCCAGTCTTGGAAAATCGTTTTTAATGCGTTGCGGAAAAGCCATGGCATATTGTATCGGCAATTTCATATCGGGCAATCCCATCTGTGCTTTCATACTGCCATCTTCAAACTGTACAATGCTGTGGATAACGCTTTGCGGATGTACTATTACCTGTATTTGTTCTGGTTGAAGATTGAATAACCATTTGGCTTCAATCATCTCCAGCCCTTTATTCATCAGCGTTGCAGAGTCGATAGAAATTTTAGCGCCCATGTTCCAGTTGGGATGCTGCAGCGCATGGTCACGCTTTACATTCACCAAAAAGTTTGGTTTCTTTCCTAAAAAAGGGCCGCCGCTTGCGGTGAGTACGATCTTCTCAATTTTGTTCCTTCCCTCGCCTACCAGGCATTGAAAAATGGCCGAATGCTCACTATCCACCGGAATTACCGGCGCCCGGTTTTGATAGGCTTTCTGCATCACAATATCGCCTGCCACTACCAACGTTTCTTTATTGGCCAGTCCGATTGCTTTGCTTTTTTCTACTGCTTTCAGGGTTGGCTTCAAGCCTGCAAACCCTACAATGCCCGCCAGCATCATGTCGTAACTGTCAAAATCGGCTACTTCTTCCAATGCTTCTTCGCCGGCAAACACTTTACAATCTGTTTGCGCCAATGCATCTTTAACTTTAGCATACAGGCTTTCATCGCCAATTACCACGGCATTTGGATTAAATTCCAATGCCTGTTTTATCAGCAGGTCGGCATTGGTTTGTGCAGTTAGTATTTCTGCTTCAAACAAGTCAGGATTAGCACGGATCACTTCCAGCGCCTGTGTTCCAATTGAACCGGTAGAACCAAATAACGCAATTCGTTTTTTCTGAATGGCATCTGCCATAATATAATATATTTAAATGCCTCACGGCATTATTAGTAATGTTATGAACCGGGCTGTAACTCATTCTTCAACTTCATTGGCGTCGCACTCTTGTACAGCATACCAGCACGCAGCTCCCACACAATTGTTGTGAAGGTCTTGCAAAATAAGTAAACTAATAAGAATAATAAAGCTAAATGTTGACTTAGCAGGAATGCCGGCAAATTTTACAGCAAAGGATTGGGCAAAGGATGGTAAAATTGAAAGATTTAAAAGAAATTGGTTGTAGTTAGAATAATAAAATCGAAAAAGATAATTAACATGACTATTCAGACAATAATTTTTGCAGCGCTGTATTAACCTTATCAAAATTAAACCGCTTCAACACCGCTTCCATGTTACTGCTGATCGCATCATTACATAAATTGCCAATCGAGCCTTCATGTGTATGCTGCACAGAAGTTTCATAATTGAAATGCCCCTGCTCAATCGCATTGCCAATTTTCTTATAAGCATCACGGAAGGGAATGCCC
>CAXTPJ010000361.1:0-4432 GCA_964245855.1 uncultured Ferruginibacter sp.
TCAGGCAACGATGGCATTACTTTTAACGCCACAATTCCCGGCACTATTGGTGGAACAGACTATCACACCAACAGCAGCCCAATCTTTGATTTTAAAGACACCGCTATCATTTGTAAAGACTCCTATTTTTCCATCCCATTTTCTGCAAGGGACGGTATTGATAACGACTCAATTTCTTACTCATTTGGCAATGGGTTGAATGTACTGAACCCGTCACAAAATACTTATACCACCAGCCCGGATGCACCACCTTACCCTTCATTGACCTACGGGCCTGGCTACAGTGGTATTGCTCCCATGGGGCCTTTGGTAACGGTTGATCCAATCACCGGTTTAATATCCGGTACACCCCCTACAACATTGGGCGAATATGTAATAGCTGTATATGCAAAAGAATGGCGCAATGGTGTACTCATAGATTCTGTAAAAAAAGAATTACAAATTATTGTAGCCGATTGCAACCTTACTGCAGCCAGCCTTAATCCATCGTATATCAATTGCAACGATTATACGTTCACTTTTCAAAACCTTTCCAGCGCTGGCAATATCATTACCTATGCCTGGGACTTTGGTGTGCCTAATATTACTACAGATATTTCTTCTGCAGCTTCCCCAACGTATGTATATCCCGATACCGGCACTTTTACAATGAAATTAAAAATCACCAGTACCGGCGGCTGTTCTGATTCTACCAGTGCAGAAGTAAAAGTTTACCCGGGCTTTAACCCTGGCTTTACAGCCGTTGGAAGCTGCTATCAATCCCCCTTTATTTTTACAGATACTACTTATGCCCGTTATGGTTTTATCAGCAGCCGTAGCTGGAACTTTGGTGATTTAACCACCACTTCAGATGTTTCAACATTCCCGGTTGCATCTTATACCTATCCCACGCAGGGCACTGCTACTGTTACATTAAATGTTAGCTCTTCCAAAGGGTGCAGCGCTACTGTTTCTAAAGTAATTACTATAAATGGCAAGCCTGATCTAAGACTACCGTTTACGGATACCCTCATTTGCAGTATTGATAGTTTACCGCTGATAGCCATCAGCAGCTCTGCCACCAGTTTTACCTGGACGCCAAATTATAATATCATTAATGCCAACACTGCAACACCTGTAGTTTATCCCAAAGACACAACAGTTTACCAGGTGGTTGTTAAAGACAAAGGCTGTATCGATAGTGCAACCATCACGGTAAATGTGCTGGATTTTATAACGGTTACATTGCCTGCAGAAACTACCATTTGCCGCACAGACAGCGTACAACTCAATCCAGTCAGCGATGCCCTGCAATATGCCTGGAGCCCACCTGCCGCATTCAACAATCCTTCCATAAAGTATCCAAAAGCAGTACCGCTCAGCAACAATGTTTACAACGTAACAGCTAACCTGGGCAAATGCCAGGCAACTGCTTCTACTTTAATAAAAGTAATTCCTTACCCCACTGTCAATGCCGGCTTAAACGATACTATTTGCTTCGGGCAATCGATTCAATTAAATGGTATAACTAGAGCATTCTTATACAACTGGTCACCGGTAGCATCATTACAAAACAGCAATACACTTACGCCAACGGCCTCACCTGTTTCAACCACTTTGTATGTACTAACGGTAACCGATACACTGGGTTGTCCAAAGCCGGTAAGCGATACCGTTCAAATTTATGTAGTGCCCAAGATTGTTTTGTTTGCAGGCAACGATACAACTGCTGTTTCCGGCCAGCCACTTCAATTGCGTGTGAGCAGCAAAGTCGCCAACCTGAGTTACAACTGGTCACCAGTTACCTGGTTAAATAATCCTGGTAGCCAAAACCCTGTTGCTACCGTTGTTTTTACCAATGATAATTACATTACTTACACTGTTACTGGTTCTAACACCAAAGGCTGCACCGGTACCGATCAAATTACTGTCCGTATTTTTAATACCGCACCGGAGATATTTATTCCGAATGCTTTTTCGCCCAATGGCGATGGTAACAATGATGTATTTAAACCAATACTGGCTGGCGTAACCCTGGATTATATGCGGATCTTTAACCGCTGGGGACAAAATGTTTTTTATACAACAATCAATGGCGATGGCTGGGATGGTTATTACAAAGGCAGTCCACAAGATGCCGGTGCGTATGTGTGGATGATCAAAGGAACAGATTATACCGGCAAGCCCATCTTCAAAAAAGGTACACTCGTATTGGTTAGATAATTTCTTGTATACAATAGATTGTATATTTTCATCCCATGAAAATTATCATGGAAACGCCGAGGTTGCTGCTACGGCAATTTACAATGGCAGATGCAAGTCTTATCCTTGGGCTGAACAGCAAAGCAGCAACAGTAAAATTTCTTCATGAACCCTTGTTGCAAACAATTGCTGATGCAGAAAAAGTATTAACACAAATCATTCTACCACAGTATAAACTTAATCTTGGCCGCTGGGCCGTTCACTTAAAAGACAGCAATGCATTCATTGGCTGGTGTGGTTTAAAATACAGTGCAGCACTCAACGAAACAGATATTGGTTACCGCTTTCTGGAACAATACTGGGGAAAAGGTTATGCTACAGAAGCCGCAAAACACACGCTGGAATACGCTTTCAATACACTCCACTTACAATCTGTTACGGGCAGGGCACATATAGATAATACTGCTTCAATAAAGATTTTAGAAACAATCGGTATGCAGTTTATACAAAATGAAGTGATCGATGATTGCCCGGTAAAAATGTACACTGCAGTTGCATAAACAAATATCTTTGGTAAAATGATCTTGTATGATTGATTACAATTCAAAAGACTGGTTTAGTATTTTTCGCTTTCATAAAGCAGATACCTTCCGTGAATTATTTCCACTCATTATTCTGGTGTCTGTCTTTTCTGGCGCCGTTGTTTTTATAGAGATCGATTATTTGCACATCACTGAAGTAAGCCATTTGAAAAGCATCCCGGTGATGCATACCTTATTAGGTTTTGCCATTTCGATGCTGCTGGTATTCAGGACCAACACTGCGTACGACCGCTGGTGGGAAGGCCGCAAACTATGGGGATCGTTGGTTAACAACAGCCGTAACCTGGCGATCAAACTGGCAGTAATGTTACCTGAGTCTGAGAAAGAACAGCGTGCTTTTTTTAAAAAGATCATTCCTGCTTATGCTTATGCTTTGTTCAATCATTTAAAAGCAGAAAGTACCAGGATAGAATTGTTTGAAGAAGATGCTGAACATCATGTGTTCAATCAAATCGATACGGCGAAGCATGTTCCTAACCAGGTGGCTTTGCTGATGATGAAACACATTCAGCAACTGTACAGCGAAAAAATAATCAGCGGTGACCAGTTGATCATACTGAATGCAGAGCTGCAATCTTTTACCGATGTATGTGGCGCCTGCGAACGGATAAAAAACACGCCGATCCCATTTTCCTACAGCATGTTCATCAAAAAATTTATTTTCTTTTACATCATCACTTTACCCATTGGTTATGCATTCAGTCTTGGCTATTATGTTGTACCGGTAGTAGCATTGATCTTTTATGTACTGGCGAGCCTTGAACTGATTGCCGAAGAAATAGAAGACCCGTTTAATGGCGATCCCAATGATATTCCAACAGAAAAAATTGCCCGGAATATTCATAAGCATGTGTCGGAAATTTTATAAGTACAGGTTTTACTGGTTCGGTGCTGAAGGTAATTTTATCCCGTCTTTACTGTATATAACTCATCCCAACGGGAAGTGTACCGTGGGCTTCTTAGTTCCATCCGCATCTTCCAGTCCCGGTCGGTGCCGGAGGCGGCAAACTTTACCATATCGTTCCGCATAGCAAAATTTATGTTGTCCAGCATGTTCATTAAAAATCGTTTGTTATTTTCCTGTTCTTTTACAAACAGGTTGGCCTGTATGGTGCTGTCTGGTACCAGTCCGCTTAGTATAACGCCTGCCTTTTTATACCGGCGGTCTTTTTCAAATAATTGATCCACAAGCTGCATGGCTGGTTTTATCAATTCATTGGTGGCAGAGGTAGCAAAAGGCAATGTGGTATAAGAGCTGATGCTTGGGCCATGGCGAAAATGTGCACCAGGTTTGGGTGCTTCTTTCGGCACTACAAAAACGCTTATAACATTGGCAGCGCTATGCTGGCGCCGTAGTTTTTCGGCTGCTTTGGATGTATAAGTTGCCACTGCTTCTTTTACCTCACGGATGGTATTTACCGGGCTGCCAAACATCCTGGTGGTTGCAATCATTTTTTTCTTTGTCAGTTGATCTTCCATTTCTTTTGCCGGTTCGCCTTTTAATTCTTTTACCAACCGGATGCCTACTACGCCACCTAAATTTTTGTGCGCCCATTCTTCAGTTTTTTTAGTAAGGTCAAATGCTGTAAAGACGGCATTCATGTTCCGGAGTTTATCAGCATACTGCCTGCCTACACCCCATACTTCGT
>CAXTPJ010000362.1:0-4430 GCA_964245855.1 uncultured Ferruginibacter sp.
TATGTTTCAGGACAGGCTACCAGCCTTTCAAGAAAAAATAAACTCATCGTTTTACTCGGCGGTCCTTTGCCGGGCATCATTATCGGCAGCATTGTTTTTTACATGTACCAAACAAACGGCAACCCTGATTACCTGATGATTGCATTGTCGTTTTTAGCATTGAACGGATTTAATTTGTTGCCTGTTTTTCCTTTGGATGGCGGCCAGTTTTTACAGGTATTGTTTTTTGAAGGAAGCCGGATTGTGCAATTGATATTTTTATGGCTTTCAATAGCATTTTTGATTTATGGGTTTTTCTTTTATAACTTTTCTTGGTTGAACTTACTGGTTGCTTTCCTGGTCTTTTTAAGAATTGGCGCCATCAATTTTATTAACCGGGTACGAAAACAACTGGATAAAGATGGCGTTGATTACGCCTGTTCGTATGATGATTTAACCGATGAGGAATATTGGCAAATAAGAAAAGCAGTAATTGGGAGTAGCAAAGTTTTAAGCAGGAAATATTCTACAGAAGATCAGTCGGATGATGAACAGCCTTTGGTGAAGCATATTGAAAATGTGTTGATGCCGGCCTATAATGATGATCTTTCTATAAAGGGGAAATTTTTATTCCTTGTAATATGGCTGATAGCCCTGGTTATACCATTGCTGCAATTGGCTTTTTATAAAGGCTGGATATAAAATTTAATTTGGTCATATTCTTAAAGCGGCTTTACTTTGTACCACAATGAAACAAATCGTTCACATACACCATTATCATATTTTACTCAACGGGTAAGCTGTGCTGATTTGTATGTACTAAACATAACTTCAAAAAGGGCTTACTGAAAAGTGAGCCCTTTTTGTTTTTCAACTCATCAACAATCAATGCAATGCTAAAAATCGCAATCCAAAAATCGGGCAGGTTATATGATGATTCTATCAAGCTGTTAAAAGAGTGTGGCATTGACCTCAACAATGGCAACAAGCAATTAAAAACGACGGCGAGCAATTTCCCGGTAGAAGTTTATTTTTTGCGTGACGACGATATTCCGCAATATATTTTTGATGGCGTGGCAGATGTTGGCATTGTCGGTGAAAATGTGTTGCTGGAAAAACAAAAAGATATCCGGTTGATACAGAAGCTCGGTTTTAGTAAATGCCGTCTCAGCATTGCGGTTCCTAAAACGGCAACATATAATTCTGTAGATGATTTAAAAGGATTGAGAATTGCCACCAGTTATTCGAATATTTTACAGGGTTTTTTAAATAAGAACAACAGCAATGCAGAGATACATGAGATCAGTGGTTCGGTAGAAATAGCGCCCGGCATAGGTTTGGCAGAAGCCATTTGCGATTTGGTGAGCAGCGGCAGCACTTTATTCACCAATGGATTGAAAGAAGTAGAAACCATTTTATATTCTGAAGCGGTGCTGGCGGGTAATAATAATTTGAGTGTTGAAAAGCAGCAGATACTGGCTAAATTATTGTTCCGCATCAACGCAGTTAAAGCGGCAAAAAATAACAAGTACATCATGCTGAATGCACCCAATCACCGGTTAAAAAATATTTTCACCTTGTTGCCCGGAATGAAAAGCCCAACCGTTGTCCCACTGGCCGAAGAAGGCTGGAGCAGCGTACAAAGTGTGGTAAAAGAAAATGATTTTTGGGAAGTGATTGAAAAGCTAAAAGAATATGAAGCGGAAGGTATTATTGTGTTGCCGATTGAAAAAATGGTGGTTTGAAAAATAAAGAATAATTGATCAGGTGGGTTGCAGTTGCCATGAAATTATGCAGTACAAGTGAGTGACACAACGATGATGAACATAGTTCCAAAGCTGGTAACAAAATGAAATTAATAATGTGGACTGCTGTAAGTTCAAAAGCATTTCGATACAATGAGTAAATTATTTATCAATCCAACTAGAGAGCAATGGCCTGAAATCATTCAGCGGCCTGTGTTTGACAGCAAGCCATTGGAATTTACCGTGGCCGCTATTTTGCAGGATGTGCAACTCAATGGTGATGATGCCATAAAAAAATATGCCCTGCAATTTGATACTGCAACACTGAATGAATTGAAAGTAAGCGATTCGGAGATCAGCGAAGCAATACGATTGGTAGATGATGAATTGAAGGCGTCGATAGCCATAGCAAAAAATAATATCAGTAAATTTCACCGGGCTCAACAGGAACAAACCAAACAAATTGAAACCACTAACGGTGTCGTATGCTGGAGAAAAGCGATTGCGATTCAGAAAGTTGGTTTGTATATTCCGGGGGGCACTGCACCATTGTTTTCTACCTTGTTGATGTTGGGTGTACCCGCTGTGCTGGCGGGTTGTAAAGAAATTATAGTTTGTACGCCTTCTGATAAAAATGGAAAGGTAAACCCCGTTGTGTTATATGTTGCACAATTGATCGGCTTGAAAAATATTTATAAGATTGGTGGTGTGCAGGCCATTGCTGCAATGGCATACGGCACTGCAACCATTCCGCAGGTATATAAAATTTTTGGTCCGGGTAACCAGTATGTAACCTGTGCCAAGCAACTGATCAATAAAGAAGGTATTGCTATTGATATGCCTGCAGGTCCGAGTGAAGTAGCAGTGTATGCCGATGCAACCTGCAACGCCGCTTTTGTTGCAGCAGACCTGTTGAGCCAGGCAGAACATGGTGCAGACAGCCAGGTAGTATTGGTAGCAACAAAGGATAGTGTTGTAATTGATGTGCAAAGAGAAATAGCACAGCAAATTCAGTTGTTGCCAAGAAAAGACATTGCTGCAAAAGCTTTGGCAAACAGCCGCTTTATTGTAATGGGAAATATTGACGAGGCATTTGATTTATTGAATGAATACGCAGCAGAGCATTTGATCATTGCTTCGGATGACGCATTATTCTTGGCAGAGAAAGTAGTGAATGCAGGCAGTGTTTTCCTTGGGCATTATTCGCCGGAAAGCGTGGGTGATTATGCTTCAGGTACCAATCATACTTTGCCAACCAATGGCTATGCAAAAGCATATAGCGGTGTATCGCTGGATAGTTTTGTGAAGAAAGTTACTTTTCAACAATTGAATAAAACGGGTATAAAAAATATTGGCAATGCGGTTGAACAAATGGCCGCCGCTGAAGGTTTGGAAGCACATAAAAATGCTGTAACACTAAGATTAAAAAATTGAACGATGGAATTTGATTTAAATAAATTGGTGAGGGAGAATATTAAGGAACTTACGCCATATTCATCTGCCCGGCATGAGTTTACAGGCAAGGCATCAGTTTTTTTAGATGCCAATGAAAATGCTTTTGGTTCGCCGGGTTCTTTATCAGTGCAAGGAAACCCTAACTACAATCGCTATCCCGATCCATTGCAATGGCAATTGAAATTTCAACTCGCAAGGATAAAAGGCGTACCTGCAGAGAATATTTTTATCGGCAATGGCAGCGATGAAATCATCGACCTGGCGTACCGTATTTTTTGTGATCCGGGAAAAGACAATGTGATTGTTTGTCCGCCAACCTACGGCATGTATGAAGTAAGCGCCAACATCAATGATGTGGCGATTAAAAAAGTAAACCTTACGCCCGGTTTCCAACTGGATGTAGAAGGTATACAGGATGCCATAGATGAGCATACTAAATTGCTGTTTATTTGTTCGCCAAATAATCCCACCGGCAATAATATGGACCGGGAAGCGGTGGAAATATTACTGAACAATTTTCCGGGTATCATTATTATTGATGAGGCTTATATCAATTATTCCAGACAAAAAACTTTCATACAGGAGTTGACAGAGTATCCTAATTTAATTGTGATGCAAACGCTGTCGAAGGCATGGGGCCTGGCGGCATTGCGGTTAGGGTTATGTTACGCTTCGATGGATATGATTGACCTGTTTAATAAAGTAAAACCGCCGTACAATATCAGTGAGGCATCGCAGCAATTAGGATTGCAGGCGCTGCAGGATACTGCTACGGTGAACAACTGGATCAGGGAAGTGATTGAACAAAAAACAATGTTGGTAAAAGCATTGCAACATCTTGCTTACGTTGTAACAATCTATCCGAGCGATGCTAATTTCGTTTTGATAAAAGTGAAGGATGCAAACAAACTGTATGATTACCTCGCAGGCAAAGAAGTAATCGTTCGCAACCGCAGCAAAGATGTACACTGTGAGAATTGTTTGAGGATTACGATCGGAACTCCCGAAGAAAATACAACTTTAATTAAACTTCTTGGTGACTATGAATAATAATCCCGGTAGCAAAAAAAGTGAAGATCTCAATCCCCCCGTGGGGGGACAGGTGGTTAAACATATCCTGTTTATAGACCGGGATGGTACGTTGATCAAAGAAGCGCCGCCAACATACCAGTTAGATTCCTTTTCAAAGCTGGAGCTTTACCCCGACATGTTTTTTTACCTGCGCAAGATCGCAACGGAGCTGGATTATGA